>NZ_JCACCM010000074.1:0-39018 GCF_059501405.1 Myxacorys sp. | reverse complement strand
CATTCCGGGCACTGCAGAGAATCACCTTATCCATCTCTCCATTATGCAACGCCCGGTAATTTATAGAATTGACAGTCGTGTAAAAGCCGGTAGTCTACCTATTCATTAGGGTCTAGATGATTACCGACTGTCACTCCTAGACCTCCCCACTCGCTAATACTTCCGCTCTTGCGGTTCAAATTGATTGATTACAACTGGCATGTAATTGATATCAATCCCGGCGGGTGAGTAGTACGCCAAGGTGTGTTTGAGAAAACTCTGATCGTCTCGCTGCGTATAGTCTTCGCGACAGTGAGAGCCTCGGCTTTCTTTACGGTTGAGGGCAGACGAGAGAATCATTTCTCCAACGACAAAGAGCGATCGCAGTTCCATCGCTTCAATCAGTTCGGTATTCCAGGTTTTGCCTTTGTCATCGACGCGGACGTGAGCATATTTTTTCTGAAGTTCGCGGAGTTGAACCAGTCCTTCTTGCATGGTCGCTTCGGTGCGAAACACGCCGCAATGATCGGTCATGCAGTCTTGATAGGCTTGCCGAACCTGGTGGATGCGGTATTCTCCGGGCTGGTCTATCAGCGATTGCAGTTGAGTGTTGGCGTCTTGAATGTAGCGCTCAGCGTTGACTTCAGGTAATTTACGATTTTCGACATAGCGCGCGATCGCGGCTCCGGTTCTGCGTCCATAGACCACACATTCCAACAACGAGTTACTGCCCAACCGATTTGCGCCATGCACCGACACACAGGACGTTTCACCTGCCGCGAAGAAACCTTCGACCAATTCATCGGCGCTGCTTCTGACTTGTCCATCGGTATTGACCGGAATGCCGCCCATCGAATAGTGAACAGTTGGACGAACAGGCATCGGCTGATACACTGCATCGACCCCCACCAATCGATGCGCTTCTTCCCAGCAGAACGGCACGCGGCTCATAATTTTCTCTTTGCCCATATGCCGCAGATCGAGATAGACAAAGACACCACCGGCTGACCCGTCTGGTTTTATGCCGCGTCCTGCCCGAATTTCGTAGGTAATAGCGCGGGAGGTAATGTCGCGGGGGGCAAGCTCCATGCGGCTGGGCGCATAGTTTGCCATGAAGCGATCGCCGTCGCTGTTAATTAAATACGCACCTTCTCCGCGCACCGCTTCTGAAATCAAGACGCCCACAGGATACAGCCCCGTGGGATGAAACTGCACAAACTCCATGTCTTCAAGCGGTAAGCCAGCCATGGCGGTCATTGCCAGACCGTCACCTGTGGAGGCGTAGTCGTTGGAAGTCGTGTTGTAAACGCGCCCGTAACCTCCGGTGGCAAACATCACTGCTTTGGCGCGAATCACTTCAACTTGACCGTCGAGCAAGTGATAGAGAACGACCCCTTTTGCCTGTCCGTCTTCCAAAATCAGGCGCATGACGTACCATTCTTCGTACACCTTGACGCCGTATTTCATCAAGTTGCAGATCAATTCGTGCAGAATCGCGTGTCCGGTCTTATCTGCCGCATAGCAGGTGCGGTTGTGCGAATGTCCGCCGAATGCACGTTGGGCAATCCGTCCATCGGGTAAGCGGGAGAACAACACGCCCATGTGTTCCAGATCGATCACTACGTCGGGCGCTTCTTGCGTCAAAATCGCCACGGCATCTTGATCAGCTAAATAGTCCGAACCCTTGACCGTATCAAAGGCGTGAGCTTCCCAAGAATCCGTTTCATCGACATTTTTGAGCGTCGCTGCCATTCCCCCTTGGGCCGCCACCGAGTGCGATCGTATCGGGTGAGTTTTGGCAACCACGGCCACACTCAAGCTCGGATTGGTACGGGCAATTTCTAGGGCTGCACGAGAACCAGCTAAGCCACCGCCAACAATAATTACGTCGTGATCGATCATGGGTACGTCATCGGGCTAGATTACTTCTATTCTCGCTCGATTTTGAGATTCGCTTACCTTTTCTGCTTTGTTTTTAACATCCACAGAATGCCTACAAGCAGCGCGACTAGAGGAAGCGCAACTCCAGCCAGAACCCAGCCTGTAGGGGGCGCTGAAGGGCGGCTTGATTCAGCAGTACCAATGGCGGCTTGGGGAGCGGCTCCAGCTTGAACAGTCACCTCATACGTCAGCCTGAATGCATTAAAGTCTTCTCCATCTTTGGGTCTGCCGCTCAACTCCAGCGTATAAATTCCAGCGTTTGGAAAAACGAGTTCTGCTCCTGGAATGCCTTGATACTGTTCTGCTGAAATCGATTTTAGCGTCGGTTGCAGAACCGGGTTTTGCTGTCGGTCGTACACGTTCAGGCTGCAATTACAGCGATCGAGTGAGACCAATTCTCCGCCTTGTTTTGTGAGCGCGAACCAGGCTTGCGATCGTTCTCCCGCTTTGGGATTGTGACTCGGTTCAATATGAAACGTAGCGGCAACGTTACCAGAGGTTTTAACGTTGTGAGCAATGATCACGTTAGCGTTTACTTTATTTTCTTGCGGCAACATATAAGCGTGCTAGGGAAAAGAGCGACCACACCGGGCGCGATCGCAATAACAAAACCGCTGAAACCCCAATCCCCAAGCCGATCACTCGCCAAACTTGAGCAGCACTTCCAACATTATTGAGGTAGCTTGATCCCACAAGTGCGATGTGAATTGCCACTAGAAGCAATGCTGGAATGCTGAGCAAATGGATTTTTCGCCAGGTTTTACCGAGTTTAAGCGCGATCGCATCAAAACTCGTCAGTGCGGCAGGCGTAATCAAACCCAATCCCACAATTCCCGCCCACATGCCGATCTGCTGATTGAACGGCAGAAACGCTAGGACTTGAAGATTCCAGTTAAACGTGTGATCGACAAAGTGAGCAACATGCGCCCACGACAGCACGAACGCTCCGACGCCAAAAGCACGACGATACTTTAGGGGAGCGCTCCACACACGGCTAATTGGACGGGCGATCAGGGCCAGCATGAGGCAGAGCAGGGCAGCGTGTCCGGTGTAATCGACCATATCACCACTCCGCAGCAGCATCAAAAGACCGATTGTCAAAGTTATCCATCCCCCCAGCCGGAAGAATTGACTTCTGCGATCGCGGCTCAGAAATGCGGTCGAAAGCCCAACACCCAACATCATCGGCAAGGTTCCAAGGCCAAATGCCAGCATCGTCACCGCTCCTAAATAGGGATTTCCTGTTTCAGCCGCTTTAAGCTGCGCAGCGTAGAGAAATCCGCAGGGAATGAGTCCCCAGATCATGCCAAGTAGGGCAGGCGTCCACCATTGATTTGACTGAGAAAATTGCATCATCAGTCGATTCAGCCGCTCGTGCAGTTGTCCTTTCCCTAAGGGATGCAGCATTGGCAGACGCGGCAAAAGCTGAGGGCTGATTTGCGACAGCCCAAACCAAACCAACAGCAGTCCTGTGAAGATCGTCATGCTGCGGCGCAACGCGCTGTCAATGCCCGCAAATTGTCCTCCTGCAATCAGGATCGAACCGATCGCTCCGATCGCGCCTCCTACTAACGCATAGCTGATCACTCGCCCCAGATTGAGCAGCAGGTTAAACGCGAGTTGCGATCGCCAATGCGGTTTAGAATCGTGCGATCGTACCGACAGCGAGAACGCTACCGTCAGAGGGCCACACATTCCTAAGCAGTGCCCGAAACTGCCTAAAAATCCTAGAGATGCGATGAGCAAGAGATCAATCATTCTCCTATCATCGATCACGACTTACCTTCTTTCCACCCCAATTTGAACCGATTGCTTTTCATCTCTCTTTGCCTAGCGTTAGCGAAAATATAAGCAATCCACTCTGAACGATCGCGCTAAATTATCATCTGGCGTACTGAGAAAAACTGTTTCTCGATAGCTGCATTTAATCACTTTCATCTCAGCACTTATTGAGAGCGACCTAACCGATACCCTTTGCCATACACAGTAGAGATTAACGGAGCTTCGCCTTTCGCCTCGATCTTGCGTCGCAGCAACCTGATTTGAGCCGCTAGTGCGTTGCTGGCTGGCTTGTCGCCCTCACTCCACACATGCTGATAGATTTGCTCATGCGTCAGAAGCTGATTTGGCTGACGCATGAAATATTCCAGCAGTTGACATTCTTTCTCCGATAGCTCGATCGCTCGTCCGTGTCGGTAGGCAACTTGATTTTGCAGATCGAGTTCTAGATCTTCTACCCTGAGTCGCTGACTTGGCTGATTCGGTTCGATCGCCGTTGGACGTCGCAGCAGCGCCCGCACTCTCGCCAACAGTTCCCGCAGTTCAAACGGTTTGACCAAATAATCATCGGCTCCAGCATCAAGTCCGAGTACGCGATCGTCAATCGTGTCTTTTGCTGTGAGAAAGAGAACAGGCGTCGAGTCCCCGTGCGATCGCACCTGCTGACAAATTTCTAAGCCCGATCGCACGGGTAGCATCCAGTCCAGAATCAGGAGATCGTACTGTCCTTGCTGCGCCAGTTGTGCCCCTTGCTCTCCATCGTGAACCACATCCACGGTATAACCCTCACGGGATAAGAGTTGGCTGAGCGGTTGAGCCATTTCGATTTCGTCGTCAACGAGAAGAATTTTCATGAGAGGCAGGAAGGGGAGATGAATGAGGGAGGCTGGAAGATCGGGGAGAAGTCCGCACTTAGATATTTTTAATCGTCTTACTTTCTACTTAAAATGATTATTCTGAACACTTGGTACTCATTGTCGTCTCCCCATGCTTACCGTTGCAATTCCGAAAGGCGCTCTCCTCAAAGACAGCATTCGATTACTCAAAGCCGTTGGTCTAGATTTCAGCACTTTTTTAGAATCTGGAAATCGCCAACTGCAAATTACTGATCCGACCGGGACGGCGAAGGCACTGCTGGTTCGCAATTCCGATGTGTCAGTTTATGTCGAATACGGACAGGCCCAACTGGGCATCGTGGGGTATGACGTATTGCGGGAGAAAGCGCCTAATGTAGCGCAGCTCGTTGATTTAGGCTTTGGCGGGTGTCGCATGTCAGTCGCGGTTAAAGCATCGAGTCCCTATCGTTCTTCGTTAGAATTGCCTTTGCATGGTCGGGTTGCCTCAAAATTTGTTCACTGTGCCCGTGACTATTTTGAAACTCTAGATCTGCCTGTTGAAATTGTGCCGCTCTACGGCTCCGTAGAATTAGGTCCAATTACTGGCATGTCAGAAGCGATCGTTGATCTTGTTGCCACTGGCAACACGCTCCGCGAAAACGGACTCATCGAAATCGATGTGCTGTTCCAAAGCACCGCCCGCCTGATTGCTCACCCGCTTAGCTACCGTCTTAACAGCGATAACCTCAATCACTATGTAGACCAGATCCGGAGTCAAATCAAAGCCGCCGTCGGTGTTTAACGGTCATTAGCCCTCACCAATTTTTTGTAGCCCTCTCCCTATGTCTTTCGCTCCTCGCCCCGCTCGACCCCGTAAAGAAACCGATTGGCGTTTGTTTCTCAGTCTCGCTCCCTATGCGCGTCGCAACAGTCGTCTCCTGATTTGGTCGCTGGTCTTTCTGGTTCCCTCCGCGATCGCTAGCACCCTGCAACCCGTTGTGATCGGAAAAGCGGTGTCGTTGCTCCGGCAAGAACCGTCTGCCTTCGACTTTCCCTTTGGCTTCTTGCGAGATGTCTCCTTGTCTCAAGGGCTGACAACCCTCACTCAGTTACTGGTGTTGACCGTCCTGATTCGGTTGGCGCTGGATGCGGCACAGGGCTATTTAGTTCAAAATGTGGGACAACGCATCACCGCCGAGATTCGCAGCGATTTGTTTCAGCATGTGACATCGCTAGCGGTACGATTCTTCGATCGCACGCCGATTGGCAAGCTGATCACCCGGCTCACGAGTGATGTAGAGGCGTTAGGAGAAGTCTTTTCAACGGGTGCGATCGGCGTCATTTCGGATCTATTCACCATGCTGGTGATCACGGTCGTCATGTTTCTCACCCAATGGCAGTTAGCATTGCTGCTGGTGCTGATGCTGTTGCCCGTCACCGCGTTGATTATTTACTTTCAGCAACAGTATCGTCAAGCCAATTACCGCGCCCGTGAAAAACTCTCTGACCTCAACTCAATTCTGCAAGAAAACCTTGTTGGAATCGGGGTGGTGCAACTGTTCCGGCGAGAGCAGTTTAATGGCGATCTGTTCCGACAGGTGAATCAGCAGTACATCAAAGAAGTCGATCGCACCATTTATTTTGATTCAGCGGTGTCTGCCACGCTGGAGTGGGTGTCATTGATTGCGATCGCAGGCGTGCTAGGGATCGGTGGCTGGCTGATCAAAGGCAACGCACTCGATTTTGGCACGTTGTCTACCTTTGTTCTGTTTGCGCAACGGTTATTTGATCCCTTGCGTCAGTTTGCCGAAAAATTTACCGCTATTCAAGCCGGATTCACTGCGGTAGAGCGGGTCAGCGAAATTTTGAACGAACCGATCGAAATTCGCGACCCAGAGAAAGAAATGCACGTCCCATCTGACGGAAAGACGGCAGGGGAAATTCGCTTTGAGAACGTTTGGTTTGCCTACAAATCCGATGAATATGTGCTTCAGAATCTCGATTTTGTCATTCGTCCTGGAGAGAAAGTTGCCCTAGTTGGACCGACCGGAGCCGGAAAGAGTTCGATTATTCGGTTGCTGAGCCGATTGTATGAACCCACCAAAGGGCGCATTCTCTTAGACGGCATCGACATTCGAGAATTGCCCCAAGCCGAACTGCGTCGCCGCATGGCGATCATCTTGCAAGATGGCTTTCTATTTGTGGGCGATGTAAAAAGCAACATCACGCTGGGCGAATCTTATAGCTTTGCAGAAGTGCAGGCTGCTGCCGAACAAACCAACGTCGCTCGCCTGATCGAACAGTTGCCTCAAGGTTACAACACGATGCTGCGCGAACGCGGAACCAATCTTTCGGGAGGACAGAAACAGCTGCTTGCCTTTGCCCGCGCTGCCATTCGAGATCCTAAAATTCTGGTGTTGGATGAAGCGACAGCCAGTTTAGATGTCGGAACCGAAGCGCTGATTCAAGAAGCATTAGGGCGATTGTTAGAAGATCGAACCGCGATCGTGATTGCTCACCGCCTTTCTACCATTCGAGATGTCGATCGCATTCTCGTTCTCAAGCGTGGTCAGCTTGTGGAGTCGGGTAGCCACGAACAGTTGTTGGCGCAAGGGGGGCTGTATGCCAGTTTGTACCGTTTGCAAT
This sequence comes from Myxacorys sp., assembly GCF_059501405.1. Taxonomy (NCBI): domain Bacteria; kingdom Bacillati; phylum Cyanobacteriota; class Cyanophyceae; order Leptolyngbyales; family Leptolyngbyaceae; genus Myxacorys; species Myxacorys sp. The sequence continues at coordinate 31,837 of NZ_JCACCM010000074.1, read as the reverse complement.
TGCTGGAAGATTGAAGCCTAACGCGGCTGAATGCATTGCGAAAGACCCTCAAACTAAAGATCCTCAAACTGGAGTTGCCGTTAACGCTCTGCTCGAAAGTTGCCCTGATCTAACCAGTGTCGATATTCGGGATCAAGAGTCAACTTTGATGGCTGAGCCGCTGAATACTGTAGAAATCTTGGCTCAGCCAGCATCGACTGCTGCATCGGCGTGAGCTTCACCTGCTTCGAGACACTTAAGCCATCTGTGTTACGTGACGCAAATCGCTCGGATGCCTGAATGGCAGGATTCACCGTAGGCGCACTCACCGCCAGAACCACCATGCTGCCCATTGACCCAATCCATCCGGTCAATGCCGCGATCGTTACCCATTTCTCAACCACACAATTCATCCCTCTCCTCCATACCGTGCTAGTAAGTGACGCTTTCTACTCGGGATCACGTTCTTGAGAGCGCTAGGACGATTGAATCGTTCTTAAGGAAATTTTACTCTAATTAAAAGATTTAAGCGCCCCGTCAACTGACTATTATGAACGTTCACTCCGCAATTTTGCTTAAATCCGGATCAATTCTTTGATTGGCACATTAAGAAGGTATAAAGTTTGAGGTCTATTCTGTAAATCTATGTTCACACAATGACTCTTCTAAAACAAGCTCTGCTGCGATCGATCAGGCTAAGAGCGTTGCTGCTAACGATCGTTCTGGTTGGAGGTCTGCTCACGTTTCATGGAATGAGTTCTCAAGCCCAACCTGTAGGAAATACGCAACTGCTGTGGTACGGCCAGTCTGCCTTCAAGCTGACGACGCCCTCGGGGAAGGTGCTGTTGATTGATCCGTGGCTAACGAATCCACTCAATCCAAACGGCAAAACTGACTTGGCAAAGCTCGATCGCGTCGATCTAATCTTGATCTCCCACGGGCATGTTGATCATGTTGGCGATGCCGCCGCAATCGCTCAAAAAACCAACGCTAAACTCGTTAGCACAGCGGATCTAGGCACCGCTTTAGTGGGCTACGGCAGCTATCCAAAAGCACTCGTCGGGATGGAGACTCAAGGAAATTTTGGGGGTGAACTCAGCTTGCTCAATGATGAAGTCAAGGTTGCGTTTGTGCCAGCGATTCATAGTTCTGCGATCGCGTCCGATGGTAGCCCTGCCAACTATGCCGGAAATCCAAGCGGCTTTCTGATTCGCGTGAAGAACGGGCCGACCCTCTACCACACTGGAGATACCGATCTTTTCTCGGATATGTCCTTGATCCCGCAGTTTGGCAAGGTGACTGTAATGCTCGCCTGCATTGGCGACAAGTTCACGATGGGACCAATCCGCGCCGCTGAAGCGGTAAAACTAGTGAACCCCCAAACCGTGATCCCGATGCACTACGGAGTCTTTAACTTACCCGGAACACCGACTGCCTTTGCTCAAGCCTTGCGTCGGCAGGGCGCAAAGAGCCAATTGCGCGTGGTGAAAGTAGGCGAAGTCGTGCGCCTGTAGTGGTACAATGATGTGTTTGTGCAAGGCACAGTTGACAACAGGAAAATTATGGCGAAACGTGTTCAGTTAGTCCTCAATAAGGACGTAAGCAAGCTTGGTCGGTTGGGTGACTTGGTTGAAGTTACTCCTGGCTTTGCCAGAAACTATCTCATTCCTCAAGGCATGGCGTCCAAGGTGACACCGGGCATTCTGAAGCAAGTTGAGCGGCGGCGCGAGCTAGAGCGGCAGCGCTTAGCTGAACTTAAAGAAGTGGCGCTGACCCAAAAGCAAGCGATTGAAGCGGCAGGCAGTGTTGCGATCGCGAAGCAGGCAGGCGAGACGGGCGCAATTTTTGGCACGGTGACGAATCAAGATGTGGCGGATGCTTTGCAGCAGGCCATCAATCAGGAGGTCGATCGTCGGACGATTACCATGCCCGATGTTCACAGCTTGGGCGACTACACCGCAGAAATCAAGCTTCATCCAGAAGTTACGGTGTCTGTGACGGTTCAGGTAGTTGCAGCATGAGGATAAATCGTAATTCGTGATCGATTTCTACGAGTTACAACATCAGTATATTTGTACTGGCTCTTGCTAAAATAATGGATGTCTGTATAGTGAGGGGGTCGAGTTGGCGCTAAGAAGATGACTCGACCCTTTTCGCATCCTTCGTAATCGATCTCTCGCTAACGTTACGAACCCCGACGTGTCTTCTCATGGTTCAAGAACTCAACTTTCAACCGATTAACGATCGCATTCCTCCCCAAAACATTGATGCAGAAGAAGCAATTTTGGGCGGAATTTTGCTTGACCCAGACGCGATCGCGAGGATTCTCGATATTCTCAAACCAGAAGCATTTTACCTCAGCGCCCATCAAGAGATTTTTCGGGCAGCTCTGACGCTGACCAACCAAAGCACGCCCGTTGATTTGATGAGCATCACAACGTGGCTGCAAGACCGGGGACTGCTCGATAAGATTGGCGGGCAGAGTAAGCTAGTGCAGCTTGTCGATCGCACCGTTAGCGCCGTCAACATTGATCAGTACGCTCAACTCGTCACAGACAAATATTTGCGCCGCAAGCTGATCAGCGCTGGACATCAAATTTCTCAGCTAGGGCACGATACGAAACGCGACTTAGAGCATGTTTTAGACGAAGCAGAACAAAAAGTTTTTAGCATTACTCAAGTTCGTCCGAGTCAAGGACTGACTGCCGCCGCCGACATTTTGACCAAAACCTTTTCCGACATTGAAGAACGATCGGTCGGAATGGCGTTGCCGGGGCTTGCCTGCGGATTCTATGACCTTGACGGCAAAACTCAGGGCTTCCAGCGATCGGATCTGATCATCGTAGCGGGTCGCCCATCAATGGGAAAAACAGCCGTGTGCTTGAGTTTTGCTCGCAATATTGCTGCCCAGTACAAGCTTCCTGTCGCAGTCTTCAGTTTAGAGATGTCGAAAGAGCAAATTATCCAACGCCTGCTCGCGAGTGAAGCTCGAATCGAAAGCGGGCGATTGCGCTCAGGACGGATTTCTCAACAGGACTGGGAACCGTTAGGACAGGCAATCAGCCGATTATCGGAACTACGCGTGTTTGTAGACGATACGCCTAACATTAGTGTGAACGAGATGCGATCGCGGGCCCGCAAACTCCAAGCCGAACAAGGCGGCGCACTCGGCATGATCTTAATCGACTACCTGCAATTGATGGAAGGCACAGGCAGTGAAAACCGAGTCCAAGAGCTGTCGCGAATCACGCGATCGCTTAAAGGTCTTGCTCGCGAACTGAATGTACCGATTCTCGCCCTTTCTCAGTTGAGTCGAAATGTAGAATCTCGCTCTGACAAACGCCCAATGATGTCAGACCTGCGGGAGTCGGGATCAATTGAGCAAGATGCCGATCTGGTCATGATGTTGTACCGGGAGGAGTATTACAATCCCGATACGCCCGATCGCGGCATTGCAGAAATCATTATTACCAAGCATCGAAACGGTCCGACAGGAACGGTCAAGCTTCTATTCGAGCCTCAGTTCACGCGCTTTCTCAATTTAGCTGCGCCAAACCGCGACTACTAAGACAAGCACTTTTAAGACAAGCGTTTGTGGTTACAGCCTCGCTTCTGCATGAGCAAGAGAGCCTTTTTTGTCTTTGGAATTTCAGTCTTTGCCCAGTTACTTGAAAAATATTTATTACATTATTGACTTTGGTTCTCATAAACTTTTACGATCTTTTTGACTTACTGATAGATACTTTCAATAAAGAAAGGTATCTTTCACTTCGCTTTGGACGCCTGTAATGAAATTAAATCGAACCACAAGTTTTAGCCTCAGCGCTGCACTTTTAGCCTTGACGACCGCCTTTCTAAGCGCGTGCAATACTCAGCCCTCCTCGAATCAAGCAGCTGCACCTCAAGGACAAACGGCTGCACCTCAAGGACAAACGGCTACTAATGCCAATTCCTTAAATCAGTTGCGCGTTGTCTTTCCCAGTCGGTCTGGAGCGACAGAGGTACAAACCAAAGCCAATGCGATCGCAACCCTACTCTCGAAAGAACTGAACATGCCCGTGACTGCTGTGGTTGGTGATGATACTGCTGCTGTCGAAGCGCTGAAAGCGGAGCAAGCAGAAGTAGCATTTCTCAGCAGCCGCCCTGCGTTAAAAGCAGAACAATTAGCAAACTCTCGTCTTTATCTAGCAGAGGTGCGCCCGGATTATTCGGGAGGACATACTTACCGCTCGGTCTTTGTGGTGCCAAATGACAGTCCCCTGCAAACTAAAGACGATGCTAAGCAAAATCTTGAGCAACTGCGCGGTAAGAAAATTGCGTTTACTTCACCCACGTCCGGATCGGGCTTTATTTTTCCCGTTAGCACTTTGGTCAACCAAGGATTAATTGAGAACCGCGATCGCGTGAAAGAATTTTTTGGCGAAGTCACTTATGGCAACAACTATAGTGGTGCGCTACAAGCTGTTCTGAAGGGACAAGCGGATGTCGCGGCTGTATCGGAATATGCGCTCAAGGATCCCTACATCACTCCTGAAGAAAGTAAGCAGGTGAGAATTCTTCATGCAATTACAGGGGTTCCGGCGCACGGAGTGGCGATCGACGATCGCGTGCCCGCCGATCTGCGTGGTCGCCTGGTGAGTGCGCTGCAAAAACTGAACGAGCCAGCCAACAATGCGTTGCTAAAAGACCTTTATAATTCCACCAAGCTCGTGAATGTTGATCATGAGAGTCATTTGGCTCCTATGAAAACTGCACTCCAGCAAGCTGGAATAGAGCCTTAGACCATTAATCTGGCAGCATTGCTCTAGCATCCGAACCGCCCTCACCCTAGCCCTCTCCCACAGGAGAGGGAACAAGAGCTTGGCTCCCTTCTCCTACAGGGAAAAGGGGCTAGGGAACTCTAGCTCCCTCTCCTGTGGGAGAGGGTTGCGGTGAGGGCAGTCTATTTCTGAAGTCGGTCAATCATGCATCCACATTCTCAACAGTCTCACGCCGCTTCAGGACATCCTGCGATCGCGTGCGTTGATCTACAAACGGCTTATTTGCCGTCCTTGCGCCGCTCTGCTTTGCAAGGTGTCACTTGCACGATTCAACCGGGAGAATTCGTCGCGGTTTTGGGTTTAAATGGCGCAGGCAAATCAACCTGGTTGCGATCGCTCTTGGGTCTAGTACCGATTCAGTCGGGAGTTGCTCGGGTACACAACACCCCGATTCAAGCGGCAACGATTCCTCAGATTCGACGTGAGATTGGCATGCTATTTCAGGGGGGCGGACTTGTGCCCCAACTGACCGCGCTCGACAATGTGCTGTGCGGACGCTTGGGGCAACGGTCGCCTTGGCAGACTCTATTTGGGTTTGACCAGCGCGATCGCGATCGCGCGTCCCAACTCCTGCATCAGTTTGGACTGCACGATTCTACTCATCAAACTACGCGCCGATTGAGCGGCGGACAACGGCAACGAGTCGCGATCGTCCGTCTGCTGATGCAGTCTCCCTCGATTCTTTTGCTAGATGAACCGACAGCCGGACTCGATGTACTCGCGACGCGACACGTCATGGAAGTGCTGGCACAATTGCACGATCAAGGCATGACCATCATCACTGTCTTGCACGACCTCGCGATCGCCCAAACGTATGCCCAACGTGCTTTGATTTTTTCATCGGGACGAATTACCTACGACGGCGACTGTCACAACTTGACGACCCACTTTAGAACTGCTGACCAGGTTGAGATATGAAAGACGTTTGGGTAAAGCTTCGTCGGATTGTGGCTAAAAGCAAGCTATTTTTAATCCTTGCAGCACTGATTCTGGTATACGGATGGGCACTGCAAGGGTTAAAAATCAATGGAACGCTGCTGCAAAAAAGCGTTCCGTATATGATCGACTTTATTTCTCGTCTGTTTCCGCCCGATCTTAGTGTCATTGATATTGCAATTCGAGCGCTGGTTGAAACGGTGCAAATGTCGCTTTGGGGAACGACGATCGGTGCAATTCTGTCCGTCCCGATCGCGGTTTTGTCATCTCAAAATCTCACTCCTCATTGGCTGCGCTGGAGTGCAGTCTTGCTGCAAAATGGCGTGCGTACCGTTCCCTCAGTTGTCTTGGGACTCTTCTTCGTGTCGGCGACTGGTCTAGGAGCGCCTGCCGGAACATTGGCGCTGTCAATCTATACGATTGGCTACCTAGCAAAATTTTATCAAGAAGCGATCGAAGCGGTGGATGCAGAATCGATCAAAGCGCTGCAAGTCAGTGGTGCGTCGTGGAGCCAGGTTGCTCAGTATGGCATCTTGCCGCAAGTGCTGCCGCTCGGCCTGGGATACACCCTCTATATGTTTGAGTACAACATCCGCTCTGCCTCCGTTTTAGGCGTCGTCGGCGCGGGAGGGATCGGCTTTGAATTGGTCAACTATATTCGCGGGTTTGAGTATTCTAAAGCGACAACCATGATGCTGTTGCTGCTGCTCGTCGTAACTAGCATTGACTGGCTCAGCAGCCACCTCCGCCAACAGCTAGAAAAACTCTAAGGAGAGCAACGGGATTAAGATAGATCTAGTGTGAGTAACTTGTACGCGTCAGCAAGCAGAATTACCGCCGTCTGGCGGATCTTAATTCCCAGAATGGATCCAGTACGATAGACTACTGATTAGGCATTGCCCACTTACACCTCAAATGGTTGAGTCAAAACTGATCAAAAGTCAGCTTGTGGAATTTCCACAGTATCGTGTGCGCGAAAGTTCTAAAGCGAAACACGTGAGTCTTAAGATGTCCGTCCAAGGTGGACTAGAAGTGATCGTTCCCAAAGGATTCGATCGCAGTCGGATTCCAGAAATTCTGCACAACAAGCAAAATTGGATCGAGCGCGCCATTGAGCGGCTCGAAGAACAGCGAGAACAATTAGCGCTGGAGTATTCTCATGGGTTGCCGACCCAACTGAACCTGCGTGCGATCGATCAGCTTTGGTTGGTGGAGTACTGTGCAACAGCAACGACTCGGCTCACGCTGACCGAGAAAGACAAAACGAGGCTCGTTCTTCGGGGCAACACGCAAAATGAAGAAGCTTGTAAATCTCTGTTGCAGCAGTGGTTGATGCACAAAGCCTATCAGCGGCTCGTGCCGTGGCTCTGGTCGGTGAGCGAGGAGTTGGCTCTGCCGTTTCATAAAGCGGCGATTCGGGGACAAAAAACGCTGTGGGCAAGCTGCTCCCAAAACCGAAACATTAGCCTGAATTACAAACTTCTTTTTCTAACTCCTCCATTGGTGCGGTATGTGTTTGTTCACGAACTCTGTCACACCGTTCATCTCAATCATTCTGCAAACTTTTGGGCGCTGGTGCAGGAGAAAGACCCCCACTACAAACCGTTGGATCAAGAACTCCGTAAGTCGAGTCATTATGTGCCTGCTTGGTTAGAGCCGTCGATGTTGGGGCAGTAGCCTGCATTGGTTTAGGGTGTCCTTCCGTCTTTGGAGAGGCGCTTTTCTGCGATCGCTCTTTTACGGTGAAGGGGTGAGCTATCGAGGAATTCCCATGCCTGAACCGACTAATCGGCAGACGATTGAGGACAAGAAGCCGAACGCAAAACCTGCGAAACCGGAACAAGACACCGTTGATCCGATGGATTTAGTCAATAAGGGCGGCTACGAAGGCGATCCGAGAGAAATTGTTGAGAATCCGGCGGTGACTCCAGAGATGCTGAATGAGCCTGGAGATTTGAGAGCCGATGAGTTAGACGAAGATTGAAGAGTAGAAAAGGGTGATTGATGCTCTGGAAGAGCGATTAGCGCAATGCGAAACTCCGCCGAAAACGCGCTGGTGACCTTGCAAAAAGGTGTGTCTACTCAGGGCGATCGTCGGTGAATTGATTAATGGATTTAACGATCCCTTCTGAATAGGGTTCTAGAACTGTGGCGGCAACATGCAGATCAGCGAGGGCTTGGCTAAATTCTTCTGAATTCGGGTCAGCAGTTTCGAGTAGTTTGATGGCAACGATCGCTTTTTCGAGTTGAGGGGCGTATTCACTCAGGTGGCGTTTCAGACTGATGAACGATTTTTCTAAAGCAGTGGTCATCATGGGTTCAGTCTCCTTTCTAATTTGGCAATCTGCTGGCGGCAATTTGTAACTGTCTTTTCCCAGTGAATGATTAATCCTTGATCTTGCTCATCAAATGGATTTTTCTGCTCGTTCGCAATCTTTTCTAGATGTTCTGCAAGTGCCCGATGCTGGCCTTCAAGCTGCTTGCGGTAGTCCTTATTCTTTGTCATACCTTTACCATATGCCTTACTCCGTCATGTCTACAAAGTGGTCTTGCAGGAGTTTGTAGATGAAGCGATTCCTTTAGAGTTGCGATCGGCGCTAATCGCGTTTGCTTCGGAGTTGCCTTTTGCGCTAATCGTCGATGCGATCGAGGAACATACGTTTGCTTAGCAGTTGCGCTTTGCGCTAAATGGTGGCGTAGTTAAGGGCAGACATTGGGAAGGAGGTCACAGATAGACTTCTTTTCGATGCCTGACTCGAACAATCGTGATTAGCTTCTCTGTGCGACTGAAATCATACAAAACTCGATAGTCGCCAACCCTCAGCTTAAAGAAGTCTGACAAGTCGCCTGTTAGAGGCTGCGGTTTAATCTGGTCAAAATTCTGACAGAGCCAATTGATTTTGGTAAGGATGCGTTCTCGGATTGTCTCGTCGAGATCATCGAGGTCGCTGATTGCTTCAGGTTCAAATTCAACCGTGTAACTCATTGCCAAGTCAGCCCAAATCGCTTAGCGACTTCTTCCGCCGGGATTGCCCGCCCACCGTTTGCTCGGCGCTGACGGGATTCGCGCAGTTGCTGTTTCACTTCGGGTCGAATTTCTTTGCCTTCATCGGGATCTTCAAGAAATTCTTCCAAGATTTCTGTTACGGTTTCCCGGATTAATGCTTTTAGTTCATCGGTGGTTAGGTCTTTTACTTGCATGGTGATGGTTCAACCTAGACTCTTTCTTCATTTTATCCAGTCTTGAACTGCTTTTTATCGTTATCCTTCCATGTTGGCAAAGTGGTCTTGCAAGAGTTTGTGGATGAAGCGGTAGCGACCGCCGATGCGCTGGAGAAACATGCGCTCTGTGGCGTAGTTGAGGAAGCGGGCATAGTTCCAGGGGATGGCGCGGTTGAGGAAGAGGACGAGACGCAGGGAAAGGTGCTGAGCGCAAGCTTGGCCGCCGCCTTCAGTAAAGCTAAACGAAATAAGACAAGCAAGAGAACTTGCTAAGACTCTAGCTGTTTCGCCCTTGCTCAAAAAATGACTGATGAAATGAGATAAAAAGCCTTGAACTAGAAAAGCGATTAAGAGAGAAATGATGATTACAGTGACTACATTTTTAGCAGAATTAATTATTCCCTGATTGGGACGAGTCCGCATTGTAATTTCAGCTTTTGAAGCACCAATCAGCCCAAAAATCAGCCCAAAAATCAGCCCAACAATCAGCCCAACAATCAATTGCTTGATAATTTCTCGTCTTGCTTCGCTCGACATCGAAATTTCGATGGCTTCAATTGCTTCAATACGATCCGGCTCAACAATCAGCCCAGAAATCAGCCCAAAAATCGGCCCAACAATCAGCCCAAAAATCAGCCCAAAAATCGGCCCAACAATCAGCCCAAAAATCAAGCGATAAGACCACTTCTGACCGGAACTTCTCAACCAAGTGGGCTGCATTTTCTCAATTAGAAGCTCTGTCTCGTCATCGTGCTTTAGCTGTTTTGCCAACCTCACCAACCATTGACGAGTTTGCTTTGCAGTGGGCTCTTTCTTGCCAATATACAAATGGCTCTTGACTTCCCGATGCAGAATCTTCTCAACATAGGCATCTAGCAAAAACGTCAGCCGTTCCTCAGTAGACTCAAGCGACTGCCACTGTTCAGCAAGTTCCGCTCGGTAAGCCACCAACGTAATGCTTAACAATAGAGGCTGCCGCACAAGATCAAGCAATTCCGCATCTGCGCCCAAAACTTGCCAAAGCGCAAGCCGATCAACATTTCTTAGATAACTCTCAATCTGCTCATCGCTCAGTTCTTGCAGATAGATCGCGCCGTTGAGCGTCAGTTTTTCGTCATACACTTCGTATTCCTCTTGGCGGCTGCACACAACGATCGCTCTCGGTTGCTTGGCACTACTCAGAAACTGATTGATTGCAGTAACACAGGCAGGCTGAAGATCTGTCCGAACTTCATCCAAGCCATCCAATAAAGGCAAAAGCTTTTGGTCTTCGAGCCACTTTGCCCCAATCTTTGAGCCGATGCCTTTCGTCTTGAGTTCTGCGATCGCCCAATCTTTGATACTGAGTTTCGGATCTTTCCAAGACGACAAGTTCAGCAAAAACGGCATCGGTTCACTTGGATCGTCTAGCGCTTTTCGGACTAACGCTCTGGCAAGCTCCAGTAAGGTTGTCGTCTTCCCCGCGCCTGGCTTTCCCAAAATCAACAGCTTGCCCGCAATGTCTGCGCGATCGAAAACTTCCAAAATCGCCGTTTCCGGTGGAATGGTTTGGGTGATTTGTCCGCTTTTGACCTCCATATCCCAGAGCCGATGCACCTGTTCGGGTTGCGCTTGCTTGCCCAAGTTGATCAAAATTTGATTGTGCAGTGACGTTGCTAATCGCCCCTCGACTTCTGTTTCAAAGGCTTTCAGCCAGTTCATTTCTCGATCGGGGCGTTGCCGTGATCGAGAAATGTTTACATCTCCATAGACATTCTCAAAATTGAACTGATCGTCACCCTCATTGTGATACTTCCGAGACAGACTTAAGACCCACCGATTCTAGGGTTGCCTGTGATGTTCTCAATGTTAATCTGATCACGTCCCTGGTTGATGTACTGTCGCTCCGACGTAGTCTGAATATTCGTAATCTGCTCTGCAAGCTGCTGCAACGTCTGCGCGAAAGAGACATCATCCATCTCATCGTCTAAATACACAGACAGCTTATTCAGCGCTTCGGGTGATCCCTCTTGTTCAACTTTTGCGATCGCTTCTTCCGCCTTCGGATTCTTACCCTTAAACCGCGCTTTAATCGCCGTTCGCAGTTGGTCGATCACGCCTCCCACGGCTTTCTTCGCGACTTCTCCCGCTCCAGATTTGATGAATTCATCAAAAGCAAGTTTCGCGATCGCGGCTCCAGTCAACTCAAACACAAGTTACAAGCAGAAAATAACATTTTCGTTGTAACTTATTTCTACTAAATCAATGTGCTAGTTTCCGAAAGTTTACAAAATCATGCTGGTAATGGTGACAATCAATGCAATTAGTGCGGAGCGCAACTTTGAAGGAACGTTAGAACTTACGAAGCCTTCATCACCAACGCCCTTTCTGTCGTCGCGAATGTCGTAGCCGTCGTCACGAAGCTCGCAGTTGTCGTAACGAAGCTCGTAACGTTCCTCGTGAATCCCGCAACATTCGTGACGAACATCATAGCCGTCGTCACGAACATCGTAGTTGTCGTAACGAAGCTCGTAATTTTTTCAGTAAAGACACAGACTAAACTCAAGCAGATTCGGAAAATCACGAGACCTGCTCAAACAACTTCACCAAACAAATATAGGTTTTTGCGAGATGTACTCCCTCAGAGCGATCGCAACCTTAGAACCTTGACACGCACAGATCAAGCAGTTGTAGACCACGCTAAATGACTAGGGTAATTTTATTCCCGACGGTTGATCGCGTTTGCTCTTGGCACGATCAACCCTCACTTGGAACAGCTCTAAATTAGAGCACTCCCAAGATGATTGCTCTAGAGAGCTAATGGTAGGAATTGATGTCGCCTGGTCAATTCAGCCTAGTCGATGAAGTCTCGAAGCATATCCAGTTTTTCCGCCGGATTATCTGAACTAATTGGGCGATCGCCATCTACAGGGAGCGTTTTGCGAGTTTGAGTTTTATCCGCTGCGATCGGGCGATTGCCATCTTCGTGGACAACTTCTTTAATATCTAAATTGCTAGGATCAATGGGGCGATTGCCATCAATTCCCAGAGTTTTGTTAGCCTCTAATGTACTGGCTGTAATCGGACGACTACCATCTGCTTCAAGCGTGTCGCGCACTTCAATGTCATCAGCAACGACCGGACGATTGCCATCAATCGGCAAAACATACTCTACCTGAATATCACTCTCATCAATCGGACGATTGCCATCTATCTGAAGCATTTTTGCATCTTTCTGATCGTCCTCTAAAGGAATGATGGTGATGTCATCTGGTTGATCCTGCTGTGTACTCACTGTTCAAACTCCTGAATTTCATAGCAACTCTTTACTTTTACCGACTTGATGGATTGCCAAACAACTGCCTAACGGTCAGTTTTAAAGCAATACTTTTCGTTGCAACGCTGACTTACCATTTGTAGGCTTCCTTCGGACTCCGTTTATCCCGCTCGTGTGTACACGGTAGATCCTGTGGGAGAGCGTACAGGGTCAAATTAAATGAAAAGCACTGTACAGCTATCGCCAAAATGGAACTAACTCAACAACAATAATTGAGTATCTGCTTTAAGGGACAAGTTGCGTAAAGTTTAGCTGTTAGGAATAACACGTTTTTCTGAGTAAGATTTTCCATTTAGTTGAGGAATTAAAAGATAGAACCAAAGTGGGAGAATACTGTGAAGAACTGCAACTATAAATTGGATAAAGTTAGTCTTTGCAATTGTGTTTAATTACTAGTCAACACTGGGGCAGTAAACACCTTGCATTGCTCTTTCCATGGTTCTAAATAGTATGTTCTAAATAGTAGGGAGTTTGATGATGAAGCCAGGACAGTATTTCGCCTTAATTATTGGTATCCTCTTTGTTCTTATTGGTGCCATGGGATTTATCCCGACCTTTGTTCAACAGCCGACGGCTGCAACGGAGATGCCCGGACTTTCATTCACGATGGGAGCTGGTTATCTGTTGGGAATATTCCCAATCAACGTCTTACACAATATCGTTCACCTTCTTGTCGGAGGTCTGGGGATTTTTGCATCCCTCTCATTGGGCAGTGCCCGCCTCTATAGTGGAGCACTCGCAATCTTCTACGGACTGCTAACTGTAATGGGGCTGTTTCCTCCTACCCAATCAACTTTGGGTTTGATCCCAATCTTTGGGAATGATATCTGGCTTCATGCAGTGACCGCCGCGATCGCTACTTACTTTGGCTTTCTTGCTAAGCCAGATCTATTGGAGCTACGCACAGGGCAGAAGGACGCTGCTAGTCAGGGATAAAAAGAAGTTGTCCTTAAGCCGAGTGGGGTAGTTATCTAATCCTGCTGAAGTTAATGCAATTCATAACTACTTTCTAAAGGGCCTTACCCCTGATTTTGAAACAATCAGAACTGGATACTCAAATTGAGGGCAGAAGCCACCTCTTGATAACCTGGCTACTGTCCTTAATTTTCATCTTGGCTACGAACCCTCTCGGCTTTGCGGATGTTATAGAGTCCAGATCACCAAAAGTTGGGAAGAGACATAATAAAGTCACTGTACATTTCCATTACCGTATCCCAGGCGTTTCTTCCGTCCTATCCCTCGCTAAAATAGAAGTCTGTCCCCTTCGATCCGGTCTATTTTGAGCGCAACCTCTTCTAAGTCTCACAAACTCGTTCTTGTCGATGGTCATTCTCTGGCGTTTCGGGCTTACTTCGCCTTTGCTAAAGGGCGTGACGGCGGCTTACGCACCTCAAACGGCATTCCGACAAGCGTTTCTTATGGTTTTCTGAAAGCCTTATTGGAAACGGTCGAGGCAGAGAAGCCTGATTATCTTGCGATCGCGTTTGATCTAGGCGGTTCTACCTTTCGCCACGACGCCGATGAGACTTACAAAGCGGGTCGCCCTGAGACACCTGAAGATTTCATGCCCGACTTAGACAACCTTCAGGAACTGCTAAAGGCGATGAACCTACCGATTGTGATATCGCCAGGATACGAGGCGGACGATGTAATTGGGACGCTGGCGCGACAGGCCAGCCAAGCCGGATTTAACGTCAAGATTCTAAGCGGCGATCGCGACCTCTTCCAATTAGTCGATCCGGAAGAGAACGTGAAAGTGCTCTACATGAGTACGACCTACGGCAGGGGAGCGCCGCCCCCTAAAGAATTTGGAGTTGAAGAGATCAAAGCCAAGCTGGGAGTATTGCCGTCTCAAATCGTAGATTTCAAGGCGTTGTGTGGTGATCCGTCCGACAATATTCCGGGTGTTAAAGGCATTGGTGAGAAAACGGCGGTTCAACTCTTAACAACTTATGGATCGTTGGAGAACATTTATCAACACATCGATGAGATCAAAGGAGCAGTCAAGAAAAAACTAGAAACTGGACAGGATGATGCACGACATTCGCAATGGATGGCGCAAATTCATCTAAACGTGCCGATGGATGTCGATCTTGAAGCGTGTAAACTTCAGGGATTCGATGAAGCGGTCGTGATGCCTCTAATCGAACGATTAGAATTCAAATCATTCTTGAATAAAGTTCAGAAGTGGAAGCAACAACTCAGTGGTGAACTCGACACCGAGCTTTCTGAAACAGAAGGCGTAACGCAAGCCGCATCAGAAACCGGAACGTCGCCGATTATCCAATACGAAAGTGATGATCTCTGGTTCTTTAGTGCAGAAGATACTGAGAACGCAGAGCAATTTACTCCCGTTGCGATCGCGCCTCGAATCATTGATACACCCGAAAAACTGAGTGAACTGATCACGCTCTTAAAGGCTCACACCAACGCTGAAACTCCAGTCGCATGGGATACCGAAACCGATGCGCTTAACCCAATCGATGCAGATCTGGTTGGCATTGGTTGCTGTTGGGGGTCGGAGATGGATGCGGTTGCCTACATTCCGCTCAAGCACACCGACGGCAAGAATTTAGATAAAGCCACAGCGCTAGACGCCTTAAAACCAATTCTCGAAAGTGCGAAGTATCCTAAAGCGTTGCAGAACGCTAAGTTTGATCGGTTGGTGTTGCGCTTTCAAGGCATCGATCTAACAGGCGTCGTGTTTGACACCATGTTAGCAAGCTATGTCCTCAATCCCGAAGGCAGCCACAAGCTGAGCGACCTTGGCTATCGCTATCTCGGCATCCGAGCGCTGGAGTATACCGACCTGGTTCCCAAAGGAAAAACGATCGCAGATATCGCCATTTCCAAAGTGGCAGATTATTGCGGCATCGATGCCTACACGACCTATAACTTAGTGCCAAAGCTGCGGACAGACCTTGAGCCAACGCCCCAACTGCATGACCTATTGCTGGAGGTGGAACTGCCGCTCGAACCTGTGTTAGCAGAAGTCGAAGCAACCGGAGTGCGAATCGATCAAGACTATTTGCAAGAGTTCTCGAAGTCACTGGAGAAAGATCTAGACGCGATCGAACAACGCGCCTACGACTTTGCGGGAGGAAAATTTAGCCTTGGTTCTCCCAAACAATTGAGCGAACTCTTCTTTGAAAAATTAGGACTCGATCGGAAGAAATCTCGTAAGACCAAAACGGGCTATTCCACCGATGCGGCGGTTTTAGAAAAGCTGCAAGGCGACCATCCGGTAGTGGATGCGATCGTGGAATACCGCACGATGTCCAAACTGAAATCGACCTACGTAGACGCCTTGCCAAAGCTGGTGCATCCGAAAACGGGCCGCGTTCACACCGACTTTAACCAAGCGATTACTTCAACGGGTCGCTTATCCTCCTCTGATCCCAATCTGCAAAACATTCCCATTCGGACGGCATTTAGTCGGCAAATTCGCAAAGCCTTTATTCCTGAAGAAGGGTGGTGCATGATTGCGGCAGACTATTCGCAAATCGAATTGCGGATTTTGGCTCACCTCAGTCAAGAACCGATTCTGCTCGAAACCTATCAGAAAAACGAAGACATTCACACCCTCACAGCAAAGCTCTTGCTCGAAAAAGAAGATATTTCTTCAGAAGAACGGCGACTGGCAAAAATCATCAATTTTGGGGTGATTTACGGCATGGGAGCGCAACGATTTGCGCGGGAATCGGGCGTCAGACCGAACGATGCCAAACTGTTTATCGAGCGGTTTAACGATCGCTACTCTCGCGTGTTTGATTACTTGCAGCAAATGCAGCGAGAAGCGATCGCCAACGGCTATGTCGAGACGATCAAAGGTCGTCGTCGGTACTTTAACTTCGCGACCGAATCGCTACGAAAGATGCGAGGAATGAATCCCGATGATATTCAGCTCGACAAACTGAAATTGCGCGACCAGTTTGATGCTGGACTGCTCCGCGCGGCTGCGAATGCTCCGATTCAAGGATCAAGCGCCGATATTATCAAAATTGCGATGGTGCAGTTGCATGAACTTCTCAGAGGTTATCCGGCTCGGTTATTACTGCAAGTTCATGATGAATTAGTGCTTGAAGTCAGACCCGACATGCTAGAGGATCTGCGATCGCAAATCAAACTCACAATGGAAGATGCCGTTAAGCTGAGTGTGCCGCTTTTAGTAGAAGTGAATGCTGGCAAGAACTGGATGGAGACAAAATAGGTCGAGACATGAGAGCAGAACGTTTATCAATACGCTGAGGGCAAGATACTGAAGGCAAAATATTATCATCCTCTCGATAGATGGTTTAGAGGGAGATTATTAAGTTTATCGGGAATTCTATATCTACTGGTGAAATTTCCCTTGGATATAGGCAAGTTTAATGCTACACAATCTTCCTGTTAACTCTGATGCCAAAAGCAATGAGCTACTTCGATTGCTGATTCAGCAAATGCCTTGCGCGATTGCAATGGTCGATCGAGACATGCGCTATTTGGTGGTTAGCCAGCGCTGGCGCGATACCAATGAACTGGGTGATCAAACCATAATTGAGCGATCGCATTACGATATTTTTCCCGACACTCCACATTCTTGGAGAAGGACTCATCGGCGCTGCTTAAACACGTCTACTTCAGCGTTTATGGAAAACGAGGTGCAACGTCGAGACGGCAGTAAGGTTTGGATTAAGTCCGAAGTTTTGCCTTGGCATGACCGAGCAGGCAGGGTTGGAGGATTAATTCTCAAGCGAGAGGAGATTGCTCCGCCGAAACAAACCCCCTCTACACATACCGATCAATACCTGTTAAAGAGCGCTCCGATCAAACACGGATATCAGCTTATTGAAAAAGAACTTGCCGATCTTAAATTTGCGTTAGATCAATCTACTATTATTGCCGTTACTGATCGTAATGGCGTTATTCTTTCAAGTAACGATCGGCTTTGCGAAATCTCTAAATACGCTAGAGAAGAACTGATCGGAAACACCCATCGCATCATTCACTCTGGTTATCATCCAAAAGCCTTCTTTCAAGAAATGTGGGCAACGATTTCTGGAGGCAAAGTCTGGACAGGAGAAATACAAAACCGTGCCAAAGATGGAACGTTTTATTGGGTAGACACCACGATCGTGCCGTTCTTAAACGCTCAGGGCATTCCCTATCAGTACATGGCGATCCAAAGTGATATTAGCGATCGCAAACTTGCCGAAGAAGCAAAACGTCAGTCCCAAGAAATCCTTCAACAAGTGATCGACTGCTTGCCTCAGTTTGTCTTTTGGAAGAACCGCAAATCGGTCTACTTAGGCTGCAATCAAAGCTTTGCAAAAGTAGCAGGTCTGCGATCGCCCGCTGAGATTGTCGGGAAAACAGATTACGATTTGCCTTGGAAGAAGTACGAAGCCGACTGGTTTCAAGAGCGCGATCGTCGAATTATGAAATCGGGCGTACCCGAATTGCACATTATTGAAACTCAGCAGCAGGCAGATCGAGAAACATGGGCAGATACAAGCAAAGTTCCTCTGCGAGATAGAACAGGAGGCGTAATTGGCATTTTAGGCACCTACGAGGACATTACTGAGCGCAAGCATGCCGAAGAATCACTCAAAGAACAACTCCGGCTAGTCTCTTTTCGGGCAGGCATTGATTCTTGCCTGACGCACAGTACAAATTTGGTCAAGATGCTGCAACACTGTGCAGATGAAATGACTCGTTACCTTGATGCCGCCATTGTCCAGATCTGGACACTAGCTTTACCAGAACAAATCCTAGAATTGCAGGCACAGTCGATTACAGGAGACCCGACAAGCTGTGATTTAAGCCAATCGCGCATTCCAGTCGGAACATCGATCATCGGATTGATTGCTCAAGACTGCCAACCTTATTTCACCAATGCCGTTCCAAGCAGTGTGTGGTTTAAGGATCAACCTTGGGTTCATCAAGCACGGCTCACTACATTTTCAGGCTTTCCGCTAATGATCGATGGTGAAGTGCTGGGTGTCGCTGCCATTTTCGCGCGCCAACGTCTGACTGATTCAGTGCTAGATGCGTTGACATTTGTAGCGAACGAACTGGCGCTAGGCATCAAACGCAAACAGACCGAAGCGGCGCTGCAACGGTCTGAAGCTCAACAACGGCTTCAAGCGCAGAAACTTGCGATCGCGCTGGAAGACCTCCAACAAACTCAAACCCAACTGGTTCAAACAGAGAAGATGTCGAGCTTGGGTCAACTGGTTGCCGGAGTTGCCCACGAAATCAACAATCCAGTCAATTTTATTTACGGCAACGTGGCTCATGCCAATGAGTACACCCAAGATCTGCTCAGACTGCTACAGCTTTACCAGCGTCAGTTTCCCTCGCCAACCGGAGAACTAAAAGCAGAACTTGAGATGATCGACCTAGAGTTCATTCTGGAAGATTTGCCCAAGGTATTAGCGTCGATGCGGGTAGGTGCTCAACGCATTCAAAACATTGTGCGGGCATTACGCAATTTTTCGCGCATGGATGAGGCAGACATCAAAGCGGTCAATCTTCATGAAGGAATTGATAGTACGCTGATGATTCTGCAAAACCGTCTGAAAGAAACGGGTGAACGTTCAGAAATTCAAATTGTCAAGCAATATGATGATCTACCGCTTATAGAATGCTTAGCGGGACAACTCAATCAAGTATTTATGAACATTTTAGTCAATGCGATCGATGCATTAGAAGAAGCAATAGACAATGGCAAGCTAAATCGCGATCCCAAGATTGAAATTTCCACAACACACTTAACTCAGGATTGGATTCAAATTTGCATTGCAGATAACGGCCCTGGGATGCCCGCTGTTGTGCAGAAACGTCTATTTGAACCCTTTTTTACAACAAAACCAGTCGGTAAAGGAACAGGGTTAGGACTCTCAATTAGCTATCAAGTCATTGTTGAAAAACACGGTGGCAATTTAAGCTGTACTTCTACCGCAGAAGGAACTCAATTCACGATTAAAATTCCGACTCGACGACACCACCGTTAAACCCAAAAAGTTGCACAAAAAAGCCTCCCACGAGAGGAGGCTTCAGAGGTTAACTAGAGAAATTGAACATCAAGAATGGAGGATTAACCTATCGCGAGTGCGCCTGCAAGGGCTGCTGCTCCTGCCGACACGATCGCAGTTGCGAACAGCCACCAAGCCGCCGATGCTGCTGCTTTGCGTGTCTCTTCAGCTTGCTTCTGCGCTTGCCGCTTCACCTCTTCAACCCGTCGCTGCGCTTCTTCTTGCATCCGCTCTGCCCGCCGCAAGACGCTGTTTCGAGCATTCTCAACTTGGTCGATGATGCGATTGGCTTGCGCCTCAGAAACGTCGTCTCGGGAGGACAGTACCGCCACAAGGGTTTCACGGTTGAAGCTGCCTAAGCGATCGCGCATGGCATCAAAGCCAGCTTGAGGATCATGGAACATTGTCCGGACGTCATTGCTGATACCTTCGTAGTTCAGTTCAGGACGCTCTAAGCTGTTGAGGTAGGCACGAATGCGCTCAAAGATGCTATCGATCACCGATTGGACTCGATCCTGAATGGCGTGAACTTGAGCCATAAACTGGTCACGCACTGACAACACGTTGTCCACCACTCGTGCGGCTTCTTCTTCAGTCATGTCTTTGCGTTGAGACAGCAAGGCAATCAAGGTGGAGCGATCGATGTGAGAGACGCGATCGCTAAGATTACCAAACCCAGCGCGAGGATCGCTCAGCAACAGTTGCAGATCGCGCTTGATGCCGTCAGGATTGAGTTCTTCTTTGTCCGTGTTACGGAGGTAGCTATCCAACGTGGATTGGAAGTCTACGACGCGCTGCTGAGTCCGTGCTGCCAATCGACGAGGCGATCGCACAATGCGACGGATCGTACTTTGCAGATCATCAATGATGCGATTAACCTGCTCTTCGGAGAGGTCTTGACGCTGCGCTAAAAGCTGCACTAAGGTATCCCGATCGACTTGCGATAACCGAGACCGGAATCGATACATTCCTGCTTTCGGATCGCTGAGCAGCACATTCAAATCGCGCTGAATGCCTTCAGGATTGAGTTCATCCCGGTTGGTGCTACGAAGATATTCTGCGATCGCGCTGGTGACGCTATCGACTTGATCTTTCGCTTTGCTGACCGCAATCTGAGGCGCGTGCAGAATGCTATTGCGCACATCTTCTAGTTGGCTCACGATCCGATCGGCTTCTTCGGGAGTCATGTCTTGCCGTTGACCGAGAAGCTGTACTAGCGTATCGCGATCGAACTGGCTGAGCCGTCCGCGCAACGCAGAGGCTCCTGCTTGCGGGTCATCTAACAACGTTTTGAAATCGCGTTTGATGCCATCGGGATCGAGTTCACCCTTGTTGGTATTTCTGAGATACGACTCGACGCGGATTCGTAGTGCTTCCGCTTCCGATCGCACTCGATCCTGGGCTTCTTTTGCCGAATTGAGGACGCGATCGCGGCTCGTCTCAAATCGAGAAACAATCTGGTCGGCTTCTTCTTGAGACATGTCCTGCCGTTGCGAGATCATCTGCACGACTGTATCGCGATCAAACGCGCTTAGGCGAGAACTGAGCGCATCGTATCCTGCATCTGGGTCTTCTAGCAGCAGTGCTACTTCTCGTTCGATCGCGTCGGGATTGAGCTCATCCTTGTTCGTGGAGCGCAAATAGTTTTCTACTCTAGAGCGGAGATCCTGCGATCGCTCTTGTTCATCGGCAACGCCTACCGAGCCTAAAATACTAGTCCGAATCGTTTCGAGCTGATCAGCAATATCAGAAACTCGGGCAGCAGGCAGATCGCCCCGCTGGGTCAGTAGTCGCACAAAGTCGCCTCGGTTCAGCCGCTCTAGCTCGCGGCGCACCGCAGATGGATCAGCTTCTGGATCGTGCAGCACTTCGCGGAACTCGGTGTTCAAGGTTTCGCGATTTAAGTGCCAAGAATAGGTGTTGAGTAGATAGTTTTCGACATCAGCCTGAATCGGGCTGAAGCCGGACGATACCTGCGCGCTGGCATCCTTCGCACCAGTCGTCACCTTATCTTTAACGGTTTGGAGTTGTCCTAGAATCTTCTCGACATCAATATCCGACAGGTCGGTACGCCCTAACACGCTGCCCATCAGGGTAGACATCCCCATTTGCACCGCACGATCGAGTAAACTACCTTGCTCTTCTTTCTGAGGACGCTGCGCCATCGATGCGATCGTGGACATTTGATCGCGCATGGTCAGCGCTTGAGATTGCTGCGTCCCTTGCATCTGTTGTCCTTGCCGGCGGACTTCTTCTGTCAATTGGTCGAGGCGACGATTTAGTTCGTTCGTGTCGACCTGACCCGGTTGAACCGTCCGGAGATAGTCGTTTAGCTCCTGAGTTGGGTCTTTACGCCCAAAGCGCCCCAGCGTGTCATTCCAAACGGCTTCAAGCTGATCGACTAGCCGTTGCGATTCTTGCCGAGATAAATCCGTGCGATCGCTGACGAGATTGACGAAGGTATTGCGATCGATATGTCTCAATCGATCAATTACATCCGCAGGAGTGTTGCCCCCTACGATATTTTGCAGTTCAGGATCGTTTACTAACCCTTCTAGCTCACGACGAACCCGTCCCATGTCCAATTGCGCTGGGCGCACTCGATCTAAGTAGTCTTCCAACGAATCCCGGATGTTCCCCGGATCGATCGCAGAACCTAACTCGCGCCGAACTGCTGACGCCGCCGCTTCTGCGGTAGAAACAACTTGCTGATTGACAGCCTTTGCCCCGATCGCAGCACTCACTGTTCCAACTAGAGACTGAAAACCAGAGGTAGCCGTGTTTACCAATGAGCCAACGAGCGATCCCACGGTGCTAGAACTGACCCACACCAGGAGCGTAAAGTAGGTCGCCCAGATCACCAAACCTACGATCGCACCCAATGCTGCACTCTCAAGCAGACTCAGCTTGACGGCTAAGAAACAGGCAAGAAAGAGCGCGATCGTAACGGTGATCAGCGTCCAAATACCAACCGCAAAGCCGATTTTTCGGATTGTGCCGCCCACACTGCCGGAGTCGTTGTGGTCATGGCGATCGTGATCGGAATGATCGCTATCTCGCCCCAGATAAGAAATTCCAGCCGCAACAGAAAGATTTGTTAATACTAATTGGAATGCAAATGCTAATACAACGCCTGAGATCAGAGCCACAAAAAACTTTGGACCTGAAAATACTAGCGCAGCATCTTCAGGTCGAGTAGCGGCTCCATCAATGGGAACCTGAACGAGTTGGCTCAGTCCCCACGATATGTTTGCCAATTGAATCATAGAATTTCCCTCATTAGACTCCGCCCAACGCACTAAATATGCGTCAGTGAGACTGCGACTTTCAAAACAATCTTTGTACTTAGAATCGTCGAGTTAGGGGACTCACATCATCGGTCGCAGGAGGTAAGGAGTAATCTACTGAAAGGAGGAGCGATGAGCCAAATCAGGGCGTCCATCTTTGCGTTTAGATCGACGAGAGGACAATTGATAGAGAGCGTTTTGCAGGTTCGGTTACGTCCCAACTGACTTGAAACACCCTTGATGTTTCTAATGTGTGTAGCCGATGATACCACCCATAGGCGATGAACTCTTCTGGTTCCTCTGAAATCTGTAAGAAATTTGTTCCGTAAAGCCCGCTTTTCTCGCTACCCGTTACGACATAATCATCGGGATCAACCGGATGGTAGGGGCCTGCAATCTGCTCTGAGGTGTACCAATAAAGGGACGAATTCGTAATGCGCTGATGACGTTCTCGCTGCAACCAAGTTTGCTCAAAGAACATTTTGAAACACGAAAAGAAGAGGTGATACTTGCCTGCTCTATAAATGACTTGAGGACGCTCCATATGATAGTACGCCCAGTGATCAGTCATTTCGACCACAGGCGGAAGAATTTCATAAGGTCCAGTAATGCGATCGGCAACAGCTAAACCAACGCAGCCTTGAAACTGACCCGTCGCTTTTGCAGATGCACAAATGAACATATAGTATTTGCCTGTTGTTTCATCCTTGAGCACATAGGGGTCACGCCAGTGAAAATGATTCGTCCAATTGCTCCGTCCATACCAGAGGTCGTCAGGATCAGGCATGATTAAAGGACGATTGCTCTGTCGGGAGAACTGCAAGCCATCTTTCGATACTGCTAAGCCAATGCCCTCGTTGCGGAGATGAGGCATTTCTTTACCGCCAGCCGAGTAGAACAAGTAGTAGGTATCGTCTTCTTTATAGGTACACCCCGCACATACTCGACCCGACTCCCAATCGTTCTGCGGGTCAGGTTCCAATAACGTTCCTAACTCTTCCCAATGTTCTAAATCAGTAGACACCGCACCACAGATGTTACTAATCGTCCACCACGGATTCTGTCCCTCGACGCCTTTGAGGTAAAACAAACGGTAGACCTCGCCATCTTTCAGAATCCACGGATCCCACACCATTGGCTCAGTTCCGCGAGAATGCCGCAACAAATGGGTAACGGCTTGACTAAGTTTGACTTGAGTACGCTGTGTAAAACTAGCGATCGTGGGATCGAGCAAGTCAGCCGGAAGTGGTTCGAGATAGGCGAGAACTTTGCGGTGCAGGGGCGTGAGCTTCATGGTGAGGACAGGTTGAATTAGATAGCACTGTCGATCGAGTCGGGCACGATCTGAGGCTTGGATAAAGAAATCGTGCCGTCATCGGCAAAGGTTGCCCAATCCGGATCGCTCACTCCTCCCACAAAATGTCCACCTTCATCTGAGAATTGAAATCCGAAAAACACCGGATTTGTCACTGATTCTGGACGAATCAGCTTACCCGCGTGACAATTGACCGCCAGAACGTTCGCAGGTTCGGATTCCCAAGGAATGGCATCATAGCTGACCTGGGCGCGATCGCGGATGGGCTGCGATCGCACGTAGTACGTCATACCCAGCGGAATCGACTGATTAAACAACGAACTCCAACGCGGACAGAAGATTAAATACAATCGCCAAGCGCTCTGGTCATTTGTCTTGCGCCAAAACACTTGTGGAACTTCTGTCAGCAGAAATTGAGAACTGGTGTACAAAATTTTGTAAGATTCCTCTTGCCAATGCTCTAGATCGGTTGAAGTAGCGTAGGCGATCGCTCCATTGGCATCGCTTGCAGAGTCATGCTGATGAGCGCAGATAAACGCATAAAACTTACCGTCGATCTCATCTTGAATCACGTAAGGATCGTGCCAGTTAATGCCATCGAACTTGCTATCAACTCCAGGATTGGGAATGGTCGGTTTTTCAAGAGAAGTAGGTGTTCTTCTCCAAGTGGTCAAATCGTCAGAGACGGCGGCTCCAATCTGCTGAGGACGTCGCCGCTCATAGGGAGTGGTAATCCAAGCATCTTCTCTGCGCCTTGCGGTGTAGAACAAGTAATAGAGGGATTCGTATTCAATGATGCTGCCTGTCCAAATCGACAAGTTATCCCAATAGTCTCCGTCTCTGCGCTCAAACGCGGGTTGCTCTAGGCTAACTTCTTGCCAACCAAAGTCGGTTAAAACCGCGTGACCTACCGATGCTAAATTATGGCGCTTGTCTGGGTTATAGGCGCACGCCAAGCGAGACGCTTGCAGATAGAACAAGTGCAACGTCTGCCCCTCATAGGCAAACCAAGAGTCCCAACAGTATTGTCACGCGGTTGCCAAGGCATAGGGTTAGGAGGCGATACTAAATTCCATTGCCGAAAGATTGGTTGTGGTATCGACCACTTGTTCTAACTGAAAGCCGCATTGCTCGAACAAGGCTTGAAAGTGTTTTTTCGTGCGCCATCCTCCACCCGGTACAGCGACATTGATCTGAACCGCGAAGATGCCCGGCATGATGCCATCGGGAGCCGTTTTCGGCTCGTCAATGTCGGGAACAAACGCTTGCAGCAGCACGATTCTGCCGTGAGGTGGCAGTGCTTTTTTACAGTTGTGCAAAATTTTCGCGGCGTCTTCGTCATTCCAAGCCGAGATGAAGTACTTCATGACGATCGCATCTGCCCCAGTCGGCACTTCCTGAAATACGTCACCCGTGATGATGTTGATGGCCTCTGGCTCGATGCCTTGCTGCTCTAGATAAGCCGGAGCCGTTGCAGCGACATAAGGAACATCAAACAACATGCCGTTGCAGCCATACCGTTTGACAATTTGAGCAATCAAGCCGCCCTGGCCGCCGCCGACATCCATGACGGTATCGAATCGGCTAAAGTCGTATGCATCTAAAAGTGCATCAACGGAATGATTTGTGAAGAAACTCATGGCGTTGATGAATACATCTCCGCTCCAGTCGTTATCCCGGCAAAACTCGTAGACTCCTTTGCCGTTTGCCCGCTCAAACGGAACTTCGCCAGTGTGCAAGGCGGCTTCTAGAGCGTTCCAAGCATCCCATTGAGCGGGTTCCAGCAGGTGCATTGCCAAGTGACCCATCGACGGCCCCTTGTGGGTCGCCAATAGGTTGGATAGCTCGGTTGGGGCAAACACCTGACCTGGTTTTTCTTGCAGTACATCCACATGCGCTAGGGCACGCAAGACAAAGTAGAGACGATCGGGAGCAGTGCTCGTTTTCTTTGCGATCGCATCTACGCTCAGTTCTCCCTCGTCATACAGTAGATTGAAAATCTCCAATCGCGTCGCCACATAAATACATTGGCTTTTGACAAACGCCAAAATCATCTCAAAGAGTTGCTTCTTAGCGGCCATCGAGGTAGCAGTAGATTGGCTCAGGGTGGCTGTCATAGGTGAAGGGGTTGATAAAGATTTAAGGAGTCCAGAATTCTTTCAAGGAAAGAGATTGGGGCAGAATCGTGGATAACTTGTTCTTCGATAACTTGTTTCAGTCGCCGCCTAGTTCAACGAGTTTGCCGATATTGAAATCAATTCTGATCCAGCCGCCAAAGCGGCGCAGATTGTTGATCAGCAAGAGGGGAATTTGCCAGTGATGCACCGTTAGAAACGGCAGGGGATCGTTGACCTGGAAAATGGCATCCGTTCCTTCAGTTAGAGTTTTAAGCTGAGTTTGCAATTGTTGGAGCGATCGCACCTGCGTCAGCCGCCACAGTTCGTGATATAGCCAGTACGTTGGCTTACTGGTTGGCAGTGGCTGGAGCGGCTCAGGCAGAGGAGTTTGTCCCAAATAGGCCTCGGCAACTCCAGGATGGTTGTAGAACATCGTGATTGCAGAGTGGGTGCGGGGATTGCACTCGATCGCATAGACCTTGCCATCGTCGGCCTGAATAAAATCAAACGAGGCTTGCCCAGTTAGATCGAGCGCTTGAACAAATTTCTGAACCCACTCCAAAATCTCAGGCTGATTCACATTCTCGTAGTTCACCTGAAACGCTGAAGACTCGCAGCAGCAGTGCAATCGCAACTCACCCTTTCGGATCGTGCTGTGTGTGCAGTATTCTTGCCCCGCAATAAACTCCTGCATAATCCACGGGCGTTCCTCACTAATCGGCAAACGGCGAACAAAAGCCGCTGTTTCTTCAGGTGTTCGACACGGCAGCTTCGTTAAATCTAATCGGCGTACCGAGTCATAGGAAATGCTTTTGAGAATGTAGGGACGAGTTTCGTTGGAGAAATCGAAATTAATCACCTGTTCTGGATCGGTGATCCTAAACGATTTGGGAACCGATAGACCCAGCGACCTCCCTTCGGAGTCACACAGCGATCGCGCCGTCTCCGCAAACGCAAACTTGTCATCCAACAGCGTCGTCATTTCTTTGTCAAATTGAAACACTTCACAAGACAAGAGCGGCTTAATTAAGGACGTATAGTAGCTTTCAACCGGACTTGTAACCGGAACGAAAACATCAACCTGTTCTTGTTCAACAATGTTCTGCAACGCTTCTGTATACGCCTGCAAATCCTTTTGGGGATCAGGAACCGTATAGAAGCGATCGACGGCATTGGAGAACCGATGTCCGCTCAGCCAATACTTATGCGTTTCGACCAACACAACCCGATGCCCTGCCGCGTGAAAGCAGCGAGCAAGCTGGAGCGCTTTTGTCATTTTGCCGCCCGATACCATCACCGTTTTTCCAGTCGAAGCAGGCGGTGTTCTAAATCGGCGAGTTAGCGCGCCCCAGACCAGCGCCACCAAAACCAGAAGACTGTTGATTGGCAGTGCGATCAGGAGGATTGCCAACGTTGCAAGACTTTTTAGAGGAGTAGAGGTTGACTCCTGAGGTGTAGTGGTCATAGGCGTCGAATGATAGTCAAGCCATCACGCACAGGCAACAACACTTGCTCAACGCGAGGATCGTCCGCCACAACTTGATTGAAGTGTGCGATCGCGGCTCCGTTTTCAGATTGTTCATTGGCTGGTAAATACGGCTGTCCCTGAAGCAGCGTGTTATCTACACAGATGAAGCCGTGAGGCGCGAGTAGATCTCGATCCAGCAAGGTTTGGAAGTACTGCACGTACTCTTTTTTGTCAGCATCAATGAACACCAAATCAAAACAGGTGCCCTCGTCTGCTAGTTGATGTAGGGTCTCCAATGCTGCACCAATCTTGACCCCAATCTTGCGATCGTGAACTGTTTTTTGAAACAGCGTCTGAGCCACTTGAGCCACGTAGGGATCAACTTCGCACGCCAACAAACACCCGTCTTCTGGCAACGCTTCCGCCATTGCTAACGCAGAATAGCCTGTGAACATGCCGATGTCCAAAATGGTTTTAGCGCGAGTCATGTGGACGACCATTTTCAGGGCTTGTCCTTCCACATGTCCAGACAGCATCTCTTGTTCTAACGCTCGAACCGTTTCACCCGCAGAAAATCGATGACTCCACGCTTCTTGACTTGTGCGCTCTGCGATCACTCTCAACTCCGGCGATTCGGGAGAGGTACACGCTTCTACATAGGGATCTAATCCTGCTGCTAGTTTGAATGCCTGCTGCACATGATGCTTTAGTTCGGCGGACACAGCTTCATTCTCTAAAAGCTGTGCTGCCGCTTTCAAGTGATCACTCAGAATGCCGAGGGGCGTTACTGGACGCGGCTCGGTCTGCACAGAATTGAGTGTGTTAACCATTGACAGTGCTCCCCATCAATTGTTGATTCTCACCCACATAAGCATCAATACCTGCACCTGCACGAGGATAGGTGGCACAAATCTGCTTATGCTCTGCCAAAGCAGCATCGAGTTCTTCTCGCGTCAGATCGTTGACGAAGTAACATTCTCCAATTGGTCGAGGCATGGCGGCACGCTGCAAGCCGTCACGAGTCAAGGTGATCGATTGAGTGGCATCCCAGAGCAGATCGCCGTCCAGCAACGGATGATCAATCGCCAGTCCAATCCGGCTCATCAGTCCTAGAATGCGATCGCGATCGGTGTCGCTAATGTAGCCGCGACAGGCGGCGATCGTCGCTGACAATGCCATATCGATCGCCACGGCATGACCATGTAACAGCGGAACAGCGGGCGCTAATTCGAGCGTCGGACTCCAAGTATGTCCGTAAGCGATGACGCGATCGAGGTCTAATTCATGCAAATTAGGCGTTTCTAATTCCAGCATGGTTTTGATCGATTCGTATTTAACGCTGTGTGCGATCGCGCTCAATTCAGATGTGCCGTTTACATATCCAAAGTGAGTATTCAACAACTCCTCTCCGTAAGTCTCTAACCATTGAAAGACTTTCAGATTCGACACAACAGCAATTTTTACCAGTTCTGCCATACCGTTGCGAATTTGATCGACAGGCAGCGTTTTTAGAAATGAAAAGTCTAGAAGTACTTGCTTCGGCGCGTGATACGCTCCCAGACGGTTCTTGAGCTTGCCGTGATTGACCGCAACTTTAATTGCTACACCCGCATCAATCAGTCCAATCAGCGTAGTTGGAACGCGAATATAGTTGCTGCTACGACGGTAAGAGGCACAGGCATACCCAGCCACATCAGTCACAAGTCCGCCGCCCACAACCAGCACAGGTTCTTTGCGGACTAACCCAAAGTCTGAAAACGCATCGATGATTGCTTCAAATGTCTCGATCGTTTTTGTGGGTTCGCTAATGGTAATGGGGAAGACCGTTAGCGCAATGTCGTAGTACTGAAAATAGGCTTCCATCTGACTTCCATACAGCCGATAGACGTTGTGATCGACCACGGCAAGGCAGCGACCAAAGCTTCTGTAATTCTCAGCCAGTTCCGTATTCTTGAGATCAAATGCTCCATTGACCAGAACAAAGCTGAACTCAATCTTCTCGTACCCTTCTACATGAAAGGTTGTTTCAGTCGCCGCAAATGTAGCCTGAACAGTAGTCATAATCCACGTTGTCCTTCAATTCACTAGGTTCATTAACTAGGTTCAACAATCACCACATTGGTCTCTAGCTGTAGAAAATCGCCAGCAGACAATTCGCGCAGCTTGGCGTGTTGCTCTGAATACACATCAGAACAACTTGGCTGATACGAGCCGCACCCTGCGCTAGTCAGAGAACAAATAAGCTTTCGATAAAAATTTGATTTCGCCTTAAGCTTGCTACAGATTCGCCATCGCGAGTGTTCGAGCTACACAACTGCAACACTTAAACACTTATCCATCACGCAAAGCTGTAACGCCGATCTTGTTCGATCTAGCGACCAAACTGCCATAACATTGCTTGAAACCGATAATCAATGAAGACTTTGAACCGTCTGAATTTCCCAATTGAGTAAAGGGAAACCCGACCAAAAATTTTCTTGATCTGAGCCATTGCGGATGAACCCGTAGATTACCCGTAGAATAGTGATTCTGATGAGATTGGAAGTCTATCTGAAGAGATAGAAATCGTGTTTTTATGAAGTTTTAATAACTCTGCCCTCATAATCGCGAGGAGTTTGAACGTCATCTCATTCCCGACATTGCTGAACGTGTGATGATTTTCAGGCTGTCATTTACGAAAGAAACTAGGTTTGATGTTCTAGCTTTGTCGGATTCCATTACAGAATCAGCAACGCTCTATTCCCTTCACACACTCCTTCTCCGCTACACTGAAGGACGTGGGTTTAGGACGTTTGCATGACTGCTTCTCAAGTGACAACATTTGACGTAATTGTGATTGGCTCGGGCATCGGCGGCTTAGTCACAGCAACCCAACTGGCAGCAAAAGGAGCCAGCGTTTTAGTGTTAGAGCGCTACCTAATTCCGGGTGGCAGTTCGGGCTATTTCGATCGCGAAGGCTACCGCTTTGATGTCGGCGCATCGATGATTTTTGGTTTTGGCGATCGCGGCACAACGAACCTACTGACTCGCGCCTTAGACGCTGTAAATGTCAGCATCGGCACGATTCCTGATCCCGTTCAGATTCACTACCACTTACCGAATGGATTAGATCTGCAAGTCCATCGCGATTATGAGAAATTTTTGAATGAACTAATTGAAAAATTTCCTCACGAAGCGAAAGGCATTCGGCAATTCTACGATGAATGCTGGAAGGTATTTAACTGCCTCAATGTGATGGACTTGTTATCGCTCGAAGAACCACGCTACTTGACGCGAGTGTTCTTTCAGCATCCCTTCGCTTGTGTGGGACTCGTGAAATATTTGCCGCAGAATGCAGGCGATATCGCCAGACGTTACATCCACGATCCGCAACTGCTGCAATTCATTGATATGGAGTGCTACTGCTGGTCAGTGGTTCCTGCCGATCGCACACCTATGATTAATGCTGGAATGGTGTTTAGCGATCGCCACTATGGAGGCATCAACTATCCCAAAGGCGGCGTCGGACAAATTGCCCAGAAATTGGTTGAAGGATTAGAAAAAGCGGGCAGCCAGATTCAGTACAAAGCACGAGTAACGGAGATTATCACAGAGAATGGGAAAGCGGTTGGCGTGAAGCTGGCCTCTGGAGAAACCTATCGGGCAAAGCGCATCGTCTCGAACGCGACGCGGTGGGATACGTTCGAAAAACTGTTGCCGCGCGATCGTATGCCCAACGCTGAGAAAAAATGGCAGCAACGCTACCAACAGTCTCCTAGTTTCTTGAGTCTGCATCTTGGCATCAAAGCCGACGCATTACCTCTAGGTACAGAATGCCATCACATTCTGCTTGACGATTGGAACAAGATGGAAGCAGAGCAAGGCACAATCTTTGTCTCCATTCCAACGTTGCTTGACCCCAGTTTGGCTCCTGATGGGCATCACATCATTCACACGTTCACACCAAGCTGGATCAGCGAATGGCAGAACCTATCGCCCAGTGACTATGAAGCCAAAAAAGAACAGGCCGCACATCGACTGATCGATCGCTTGTCTAAAATCTTTCCGAACCTCGATCAAGCGCTGGATTTTCAAGAAGTTGGCACACCGAGAACGCATCGCCGCTTTTTAGGACGAGACAATGGCACGTATGGTCCAATTCCCTCCCGCAAACTACTTGGATTGTTAGGAATGCCATTTAACCGAACTGCCATTTCAAATCTCTACTGTGTGGGAGATAGCACCTTTCCAGGTCAAGGGTTGAATGCGGTGGCGTTTTCTGGGTTTGCTTGCGCTCATCGCGTCGCTGTGGATTTAGGATTGGGTTAATTAGACTTAATCGGAAATAGGCAGTAGTCGAAGCCAGACAACAAGAGGCTTTC
>NZ_JCACCM010000073.1:0-2014 GCF_059501405.1 Myxacorys sp. | reverse complement strand
AAAGCCTCTTGTTGTCTGGCTTCGACTACTGCCTATTTCCGATTAAGTCTATTGACTAAAACCTGCCGGATATCACGAAGTCGAAGGGGACCAGATCGACGTCGCTTTGTGAGTTGGTCGTACCAGACGGGACGGATTAGGTCGAGCCATCGTTCGGCAATGCTTCCCAAATCCACAGGTTCTTCTGATTCTGGCTGTGTTAACTCCAGTAATTTCCGGGCTAACTCTTCCCGCTCCTGGTCTCCACGGATTGCAGCTTCTTCTTGATAGGACTGCAAAACAATCCGCATCTCTTGCAAGGCTCGCTGTTTCTTTCTGGGCAGCAGCAATTCCTCAGTTCTGTGTAGCTGTTTCAGAAAAACCGTTAGGACTTTGGCAGCCTTTTCCATTTGTTCCTTAGGCAAGTTACTCACTCCTTCATCCAGTACACTTCGCAAATGCTGGCTAACATCCTCTAGATCAGTAACAGGGACAGCGTTAGGACTATCGAGATATACTCAGCGAGGTGCACCCCATTGAGTACCTGCAACAGCAAAAAAGACCCAGGGTCGTCGAGCAGCAACTACACTAATCCGCTTAGTTTCAATTGCTCTAACCGAGGCAATAACTCTGGCATCACTATTTCTCAATTGCTGGTAAATTTCGTGACGGATGAGGGCCTGATCACCCTCCACCAGCGATCGCACTGGGGCAAAGGCATCCAACAAGTTATCTGAGGGAGTTCCTGTCCTTTCAGCTTCATCTAACTTGGCAATAATCTCGGGCAATGCGGCGTCAGACAGCAGTTCTTCGGGTAAAGGCATGTTTGACCCAAGAATCTCAGAGGCGAACTGAACGCGTGTTAGAAACTGGGTAGTGCTAAACAAGTAATGATGCCTGAAACAATTGTTGCACAGGCGTTATAGACATCTAGCCAGAAGTCGCCCGCCTTGAGTATACGGCCTGCTTTTGACTTAAAAGCGCACTGACTTAACCAATCAGCAGCGTTTCAGCGCTCTGATCCTGGAAACTTCGGCCCTTTCCTTGAAAGATGGAGCTGTAGATTCGTGACTGCCTGGGCTTTTCAGCCATCCTTACAGCTTTAGGACTACCCCTTATTTCAGCCCCGAAACTGCTAAATCAACAATCTGAGCATGTACTGTGGCTTCAGCAACATACAAGCAAGCGACAGAAACCGGTAGTTTAAATCTTCGAGGTCCAGCACTGCCAGGATTAAGAAACAGAACTCCTTCTCGCTCCTCAATACTCGGCTTATGGGAGTGTCCACTAATCACAACCTGGACATTTGCCTTTTTAGGGTCAAAACTTAACTCTCTGACAATGTGCAGAAGATGAATTGAGACGTTTTCAACGGCGATCGTTTCAAGTTCAGGAATAGTCTGTGCCCATGCACCTGTATCAATATTGCCTCGAACTGCAACAACTGGAGCAAGGGCACTCAGTTCTTCAAGAATTTCTGGCTTGCCGATGTCGCCTGCATGAAGGATGAGATCAGAACCTGTTAGAGCTGCGATCGCTTCAGGACGTAGCAACCCATGAGTATCTGCGATTACGCCAACCTGTGTTCCTGTTTTTCGATGCGGCTTGCCTGACATTTCTAAATGCGTTGCCATTGCCCTAATGCCAAAACATTGTAGCTCTAATTCAAGGAGTGCTATTTTTTCTAAAGATAGATTGTTTTCGGAGATCCCTATGACTTACCAATCTTTCCATCAAAAGTATCGTCCACAGATCTTTGCAGAATTAGTTGGACAAGACGCGATCGCACAAACCCTGACCCCTGCGATCGCACAATCCCGCATTGCTCTAGCTTATATATTTTGTGGTCCGCGCGGAATAGGCAACACTGTCCCTTAAACATTTATTTGTCCAATTTAAACCTTTAGTGTCGAGGCTTAAGAAGCTTATGCCTTAGCAGTTTCAGTTGTGACACGAGCTCTTTAAGCACGACAAATAAATGTTCATCGATAGACTTGTCGGTAAATAAGGGAGAATAGAGAACAGTGACGAGATG
>NZ_JCACCM010000072.1:0-2052 GCF_059501405.1 Myxacorys sp. | reverse complement strand
AGCCAAGTGAATGTCCAAATTGATAGCAATAGCAAGAAGAAAAAGAGTAAAAAGGCGATCGCGGGTGGGATTTACAGAATTTTGTATGACAAACACCGTACAACCGAAGATTTGCAAGAGAAATGTGCAATTGCTTACTTGATTAAAAACAGGTTTGAGATCAAAGGCGACGAGACTGAAGAAGATCTTGAAAATCTTAGCAAGCGCATTCACCTCAAGGCGAAGCAGATTGAACTTCTTCAGAAACAGTTGAAAAGCCGTTTACCCAAAGGTCGTGCTTGGGTGGGTAGAAATGTTCTAGATGAGATTCAATCTATCGGTGTTGTCGAAGACGAAGCTGAATGGAATTTAGTCGAATCAGCACTGCTCAAACAACAGACCTTTCTGCCGCATCCGATTCTGTTTCACAGCAGTGATGACCTGATCTGGTTTGAGCATGAAAGGTCTTGTCTTAAAAACTCGAAAACTGGAAACGAGAGCCAGCCCAACTCCCAATCTAGCAAGCGGGTCTGTGTCCGCTTCAAAAGTTTTGATGAGAAATACGCTTTTGAAATATCTGGTGATCGTCGCCATCTCCGGGTTCTCCAGCAGGCTTTGAAGGAGCGAATGGTTTATGACAGCGATAGGAACGGCAACACATCTAAATTATTTTTAGTGCGATCAGCGACGTTGATTTGGAAGGAGTACAAGAAAAATGAAAATAGGATTCTGCGTCGCCGAAAAGCCAGGAACAAACGATCAGAGCGCGAAGGTCAATCCATCATCAATGGTTCAGAAGATCAATTTGCTCCTGAATTCTACAATCCAGAATTTCCCTGGAATCGTTATCAACTGTTTCTACATTGCACGGTGGAAACTCAGTTTTTGAGTCAGGAGGGAACCGAACTCGTCATCGAGAAGCGGAGGAAACCGATCGTCAAAGCGCTTGAAACGTTAGAGGAGAGAATTGCCGAGTCGGAGGAGAAAGGTGAATCAGCGCAAACTCGTAAAGCAAATTATAGCCGTCAGACAGGAACGCTGAGACGACTTGACAGTTACGATAATAATTACGAGCGTCCGAGTCAGCCGCTTTACGTAGGGCATTCTCATATCCTGACTGGTGTTGCTCTGGGCTCAAGTGGGTTGGTGACGGCAACGATCGCAGATGCTACTTCGAGTAAGTTTCTAGACTGCCGAGGTCTCAAGGCTTTGCTAGGCAATAATTACAGACTCGTTCATCGGAGACAGTTCCAACGGCAGCTCAACTCGCGTCGCCGTACTGAGGCACAAAAGCGGGGTGCAAGCAGTCAGTTCGGAGAATCAAATTTAGGGGACACTATAGACCAACTGACGGCAAAGTCAGTGATTGACTTTGCCAAGGAGCATCATTCGGGCTGTATTGTCTTGCCTGACATGAAAGATTACAGAGCACGACAGCAAAGTGGAATTGCGGCGCTTGCAGAGCGAGAGTGTTCTGGTTGGAAGGGAGTTGAGAAGCAATTTGCTAAAGCTCAGAACATGAAGATCCACTCGTGGAGTTACGGGCGATTGATCAGATACATTCACAATCAAGCGCAAAAAGAGGGGATTTCAGTCAAAATTGGACAGCAACCAATCTATGGCAGTTCTCAGGAACAGGCAGGAAAGATGGCGATCGATGCATACCAGGACAAAGCGGCTCCAAAAAAAACTCGCCCTAAAAATTTTCCTAAACAGTAAGGCTTTTCAGCTTTTTCATAGTACAATTCTACCAACGACGAACCAAACTCGCGTTATGTACGACGTATATAATGCAAGTTTAGGAAATGGGACAGGTTCATTGCTTTCCGTCCCTGGCACTGTCCGCTTACTCACGCTACCCCTAAACAAGGTAGGACAATTCGCCGATTTGGTGAGTTCGCGAGTCTCTACTGTTATTGATAAACGTTGGTTTATTGCAGCAGTACAGCAAGATTGTGTATCAGACCGATTCTGGCGAAGATACGTGGCAGTCCGAATCGCCCGATGAAGCCATCGGGACTTCCCCTAAATTTTTGGCAAACCGAAGCGGGACTCAAAATCCCAGTACCTTTG
>NZ_JCACCM010000071.1:11206-41412 GCF_059501405.1 Myxacorys sp. | reverse complement strand
AACTGAAACTTACCATGCCCCACCCTTCCGCAACTCCTCTTCATGCAACAACGCCATCATGGATTGAAAATTGAGGTAGTAGTGTGGTTCTTCTAGAAATGACCCCGCTTTGAAAATGGCTTCCAAAATTTTGGAAGCCATTGGATATCTGAAGATAACCCTTCTAGAAATTACCGTGGGTTTCGTTCGCCTGCTTTAGTCGCTCCAACACTTCAGCTACAGAGAGCGATCCTACATCCTGCGACTGAATGTTACCCGCTTCATTACGTATCCGAGCTCGAATGCTTAGTGAATTTGATTCCACTTCCTTCGCACCAACAACACCCATGACTGGGATTTTGTCTTTCTCAGCGTTGCGAATCAGTTTGCCTAAGCGATCACCACTCAAATCGACCTCAGCCCGAATGCCGATCGCCTGCATTTGCTCTACAACTTGTTTTGCAAAAGGCAGAAACTCATCACCCACCGCCAAAAGACGCACTTGCAGGGGTGCTAACCACACCGGAAAATCCCCTGCATATTCTTCGATCAAAATTCCAATGAGCCGTTCTAGAGATCCAAACGGCGCACGATGAATCATCACCGGACGTTTGCGGGTGCCATCATCTGCAACATATTCCAGGTCAAAGCGTTCGGGAAGGTTGTAATCAACTTGCACTGTGCCAAGCTGCCACTCGCGATCGAGAGCATCTTGAAAGATGAAATCTAGTTTCGGACCGTAGAACGCCGCTTCTCCAATGCCTTCAAAGTAGTTCATACCTAGCGTTTCGACCGCACGGCGAATCGCACCCTGCGCTTTCTCCCAGGCGTCATCCGAGCCGATGTATTTGTCAGAGTCGGGATCACGGAAACTCAATCGAGCTTTAAAGTTTTTCAGTCGCAAGCTCTCGAATACCGACAGAATCAAGTCCACAACTTTGAGGAATTCATCGTCAAGCTGTTCGGGTGTGACAAATAGGTGAGAATCATCTACGGTAAAGCCTCGAACGCGAGTTAGACCGCCCAACTCGCCCGATTGCTCATACCGATAAACTGTGCCAAATTCGGCTAAGCGCATCGGCAGTTCTCGATACGATCGCAGTTCGCTCTTATAAATCTGAATGTGGAATGGGCAGTTCATCGGCTTCATCACAAAGCCCTGCTCATGCTCCTTAGCGTCTTGGCTCTCTGCCATCATCGGGAACATGTCTTCGTGATATTTCTGCCAATGCCCAGACATTTTAAATAGATCAACTCTGGCAATGTGAGGCGTCACCACAGGGAGATAGCCGCGCTTAAGCTGCTCTTTTTGCAGAAAGCTCTCTAGCGTTGATCGCAGCACCGTTCCTTTGGGTGTCCACAAGGGCAAACCGGGACCCACCAAATCGGAGAAGATAAACAAGCCCAATTCTTTACCAATTTTGCGGTGATCGCGTCTCAAGGCTTCTTCTTTGCGACGCTGATACTCGACTAACTGTTCGGGCGATTCCCAAGCTGTGCCATAGATGCGCTGGAGTTGCGCCTTGGTTTCGTCACCCCGCCAGTAGGCACCCGCCACCGATTCGAGCGCGATTGCATCGGGGTTCAACTGAGAGGTACTCTCAAGGTGCGGACCCGCGCACAAATCCCACCACTGATCGCCCAAGTGGTAAATCGTAATTGGCTCTTCTTTAATGTCGTTTAAAATTTCTAGCTTGTACGGCTCTGCGATCGCTTTAATCCGCTGTTCTGCCTCTTCGCGGCTGACTTGTTCGCGAATGACCGGCAATTGGCGACGAATAATCTTCGCCATCTCTTTTTTAATTGCCTTGAGGTCTTTTTCGGTGAACGGCTCAGGGCTATCAAAATCGTAGTAGAAGCCATTTTCGATCCACGGCCCGATCGTCACCTGCGCTTTGGGAAATAGCTTTTGCACTGCCATAGCCATCACATGCGACGCCGTGTGACGAATTTTTTGCAGTGATTCCGATTCGCTGGTCTTGGGCAGATGGATTTTTTTGGGGGATTGGGCAACCATGAACTCAATCGCTAAAACATAAAGGGCAGGACAGGATAAACATCAATGACGATAGAGACAAAAATCATCTCTACGCCTGATGAACTTCACCGTTCATCCATCTTACCGAGCTAAGAGATTTCCTGCTTATTTCTGGCAATTTCAGATAGAATGAGAAGAGATTACGAAATGTAAAGACTATTAAGGTTTTCTGACAACATAAAATTCAACATTTTTAGATGTTTAACTCCAACTTCTCCGATTCCAATCTGCTCAAGACTGTTCTGGAACCCCTTTTGGAAGATTTTCAGTACTGGTTCACGAGATCGCGCACCTTGCTTGAATCTCAAGCGATCGCCTTTCTAACTGAAGAACAGCAAGCGGATCTCTTGCAGAGAGTCAACTACGCTTATCAAGAAGTCCTCACTGCGCAGGCTCTCCTCAAAGCGACAAGCGGACAAGCCGGAGTTGACACGCCAATTTTGATGACCTGGCATCAACTCGTTTCTGAGTGCTGGCAAGTTAGTATGCGCCTGCGGTCTGAGAAATCCCGATAGAGATCGAGAATCATCTTAATAGCGTAGTCACAAACTCTCTCTGAGAATGGATGGAAGAATCAGGAAAAATCTGAGAAACTGTTAGACAACAGGGAAAATTTTTCTCATAATTACAAGACTGGATTTAGCAAAAATTTTGTTAGGTTCACTACATTTTTAAGTCCCCCATTTGATCAATGTCGTTTGGCGAGAGGCGCTATGTTACTCCACCTGCTTTACATTCTGGCTTTTACAACTCTTGCCTTCTTGGCGATGAGTAACTTGATCCGCAATTTGATAACGTTAGGCAGTGAATCTCGGCAGCACCCTTCCGGTGGCGGAGCATACCGTCGGGCGTCAATGGCGCGTTCTGTCCCTCATCCTGAGTTGCTGGACTCTGAGGGCAGAGTGGTGAACGAACCGCTTTTGGTGATGAAGTCGATGACGGTAGAAGATGCGCGTGAGCAATTGGATGCGCTGTACAACTCTTCTCCGGGTGGAGACACCTCTCGGGAAGACGCATAGCCTTGAATCGCGATACATTGGAAGAGGAAAGACCGCGCCTTGGTTTTTCCTATTTCGCGCTGTCTGAGATTGAACGGGGATTAAACTATGGCTCATCCTCCTGAAAAGCCTTCTAACAAGGAATCGCAGAATTGGTTGAGTAAAGCTCAGGCAGCGATTGGTGGCGGATTGTCTAGCGGATGGTCGAATGCCACTAAGTCTTTACCAAATAAGTTTTTACCCACTGAGCTTTTACCTATTGAGCAGGCGGCTCAATGGGTGACAGGTTGGTTCAAGGTTGATGAGGCGGAAGTTGCCGAAATTCTAGAGAAAGTTCGAGCGGAATTGCCAACGACAGAAGCGCTTTTGATCGGAAAACCGCAGGCAGGCAAAAGCTCGATCGTAAGAGGGCTAACTGGAGTGTCATCAGGTATCGTCGGTCAAGGCTTTCGTCCTCACACCCAACACACTCAGCAATACAGCTATCCGACAGCCGAGTTGCCACTGATCATCTTTACAGATACGGTCGGATTGGGCGACGGAAGGCAAGAAACTTCGGATGTGATTAGAGAATTGACGGGAGAGCTTGAGGAAGAGAAGGCCGAAAAACGGGCGAATGTCTTGATTTTGACGGTCAAAATTAATGACTTTGCGACAGACACTTTGCAACAGATTGCCCGCCAAATTCGACAGCAACATCCTAAAGTGCCTTGCCTCTTAGCGGCCACGTGTTTGCATGAACTCTACCCGTCCAGCGTTACCGATCATCCTCCCTATCCACCCAGTTTCGAGGATGTTGATCGTGCCTTTGCTGAGATTCAACGCAGCTTTAAGAATTTGTTCGATCACGCTGTTCTGATCGATTTTACCCTCGAAGAAGACGAATTTAATCCCACCTTTTATGGTTTGGAAGCGTTAGTTGATGCGTTGTCAGACCTGCTTCCTGAAGCCGAAGCGCGAACGATCGCGGAACTTCTAGAAGAGCGAGAAGCCGGACAAGAGATCGGCAATCTTTACCGAGAAGCCGGGCGGCGCTACATTTTGCCATTTTCGGTAATGGCAGGGGCACTAGCAGCAATTCCACTTCCGCTTGCAACGATGCCTGTGTTGACGGCTCTGCAAGTATCAATGGTAGGGGCACTGGGACAGTTGTATGGGCAAACACTTAACCCTTCGCAGGCGGGTGGGGTGGTGAGCGCGATCGCAGGCGGATTTTTGGCACAAACGATCGGGCGAGAGTTGGTCAAGTTTATTCCCGGTTTTGGCAGCGTGATTGCGGCATCGTGGGCGAGTGCCTACACGTGGGCGCTAGGTGAAGGGGCTTGTGTTTACTTTGGCGACTTGATGGGCGGAAAGAAGCCCGACCCAAAACGAATTCAGGAAGCGATGCGAGAATCCTTTGCGATCGCGAAAGAGCGCTTTAAAAATACTAAGCACTAACAAGCAAGCAACAAAAAATTGTGCCCACATTAGCGAGATTTAATCTTTCGCTGTTCAGATATGTAATTCTGTCATTTTTTTGTGAATAGTCAGTAGTGCTGTCTCCACAGAAATCAATGCTAGAGCACATAGTTTTTTGAACGTCTATGTCAATTTCATTGTTGATGTGAGAAGTTCAATCATGAAATGCTAGACGAAGCACTAGATGATGAACTGCTAGAGCTTCCGTCCTGATGAACTTTAGCTATAGTCGATTGGTAAGTTATATTTTCTTTTCCGTTCACAGTCACAGAACTCTTCGCTTCTGCAACCGTTTTACCATCAGTAGAAACAACGTATTGAATCAAAATTTTAGAATGGTTCATCATTACACTCCTTAATGTCTAGGGTCTTATTGGTGAAGTAAATAATTCAATTCGCCCAACAACCATTCCTGAAACAAGCGGTTTAAGATATGCTGTCTGACTTCTGGCGTTAATTGAGCCGGAATAAACTCTTCTGCCAACAGTAGATGAAAGCCACCCTCCGTCTGAACAGGCGGAATTGCTACTCCCGCAGTTGCACCAAAGATGACGGCTGCTAAAGTTGGCTTCAACCCCGAACGATACACTACTCCTTCATAACCACATTGATGTCGGCGTTGTTCATCAATATCATAAACATGAGCCGCTTCGTAGAAACTAATTTCTCGCTCCTCAATTTGGTAAAAGATCTCGCGAGCCGTCTTCTCGTAAGGAACAATAATTTGATAGAGCAACACCTGCTCAAAATCCAGACGGCTTTGGGCGAAAAAACTTTCGACTTGATGGCCAAAAAGCTCTTGTTTGAGCTTTTCGGAGAGCAGACGATCGCGGATTCCAGCTTCCCAATCCTCTACCGTTATCTGCTGTTCTGTAAGCCATGCTAAGGTCTCTGCTGCCCGCTCTAGGCGAAACTCGAGACGCAGACGATCAGCCTCAGCTTGGATCTCTTCGGGAGCGATCGTAATCTCGCGCGATCGCGCCGCCTGGTCAATAATTCTCTGACATAAAATTCTCTGCCGAATATCCTTAAGCAGTAAGTTTTTTTTCAGAAAACCAACAATCTCGTCTGGTTGAATAGATGAACTTAAGGCTGGCTGAATCGGCGAATTTGATGAGGGAGCCATGTCGTTGTCAAGCTGAGTAAATATCATTAGCTATATGGTTGGGAAGTAATTGACCATTGTTGTCGTATAGTCACCCATTCTCGCGTAATGCTACTCACCGCGTTTTAGAACCAATCGACAACTACAAGTAGATGCATAATTGAGCCTTCTAAATTTCTGTAATTTGAGCTTCGGCCTCAGTTGATAGATTGAGGTAATTACGTAAACGGTGGTAATTAAGCAATAACTCCAGAGCCTACTTAGGTAGAGTTCAAATGCCAACCACTTGACAGAAAGTAGAATTATGAAAAAGTCTTAATTGGAATAATCAATGTATGTTGAAGAAGAACTTATTTTGACGCTTGTTCTAGAATATTGCGTTCCACTTTGTGCAACTGCTGTGCCGTTTGCCTGAACAGAGCTATTGCTTGAGAAAGAGGTGTTGGTAATTTTTGTTGAAACGCCAGCAAAAGTCAAGGTTTGTTGCCCAAAAGCGTAGCTAGACACATTTCCAGAAGCAAAGTTATATCCGGTAAATACACTAGCATTTACTTCAGTGTTAACGCCTCCTAAAAGAGCAGTAGATGTAGATGCCTGGGGGTTGATAAAGTCTAGATCTTCGATAGGTACCATTGCATTGTTACTCCAAGACTCTCACACATTTCTAAGATAAAACCTGCACTTTCTTCCTGAAAGAATTTTTGAGAAGCCTATAATTCTTTTACTTCAGAGCTGCCCTATCTTAAGTTGAAGACTATTACGCATAACCTTTAACCACGAGTTGAGCGTGAAAAACTCGTTACCTGGGTTAGGCAACTGTATCAGCTAAGGAATCTTCAATCTAATTCAGCTCAAGGCAAATTGAAGCAGTGAAAACAGCTTTTCAAAAATTTGCTCAAGAAAAGACCCCGCACTTCAATATAGGACAAACCGAAAATAAAAGATTCAATGCAACTCTGAATCTTATTTTATCGATGTTCTATAGTTTATTTGTATTCGGGAAGTTTTGATGATTTTTCTGCGGAAAGAAAGCCGGTGAGCATCGCAAAGATTGCAGATGCTCGCCAACTTCTTTTGTCAACTCAGAAAATTGCTTCTATCAGCCAATCTGGTTAATGAAAGCAAAATTAGTGATGGTGGTGGAAGTAAGAGCCAGCTGAAGCAGAAACAGAGGTTGCGTTAGACGCAGAAGCTACTCCTTGCTTGGTATAAGTGGAAGAAATTGCTTGAGTGGATGTATTGTAACCCTCTGCTACAGCATCAGCTTCAGCGCCAGCAAAGTTGCCATACACATCAACTTTCGACTTAAGATACTTGTTGATGTATAGGTTTTCATAGATATTGGAAGAGTGGTTGCCACCAAAATTGTATCCACCTAAAACATCAGTCTCTTCAGCAGGTTGTAGATAGTTTAGATCAGAGATAATCATCAGATTGCTCCTAGAAAATTGTTTTTTTCTGTTTCAACTCTGCTTGAGTTGATATTTATAAGATATGTTTTTTGTTGTTGTGCGTGGGGTCATTTTGGCTCATTCTCGAATTTGTTTTGAGAATTTAATTCCAGTAATCCTCAAATTCTAGCAGTCTAGAAGTTTCCCTTTATTTCAGCAAAACAAGTGCCAAACTCTTATATTCTCTGGCACTTGAGAAGTTGTTTTATTTTGATTGCTTTAAAGCAGATTTGAAAGCTTGTAAAGGCTCAAAATTTAGTAGGCAACATCAGCTTTATGGGCAAGTTATCTAAAAGAATTGAAAAGCAAGCCCCAGAATGAGATAGGTGTTAAACCGCTGCTTTGAGTGGCTACTCCAACGACAGTTGATGAGGCTGTAAAACCGCCATTCTCGTTGTTGCTGTTAATTGAAACCGCAAAACCTGGCGCTTGCTCATAAGATAGCTGAATACCAGAAGGAGATTGAGGAAGGGTTGTTTGGAAGAGCTCTGTGTCGCCTTGTCTCAAGATAAGCTGTTGGTTATTAAGATTCAAAACAAGAGAGTTTGAAGCTAAGCTACTGCCTACAATACTCTTGTTGTCAGGAGAATAAACTAAATGGTCTAAATCAGTGATGAACATGAAATCAGTCCTCTAAATTGGTGATGCTTTGTATCAATTTAGTCGAGTCCTGCGAATAAAGCAGTTAGAAAATAAAGGCTCTATTCCTGTCACCTCAAGTAACTATCCTATATCCCTACATATAACGAGAACAGCCGAGAGTGTGGGGTCATTTTGGCCCGGTTTTAAGAAAAATTTCCACAAAAAAAGGCGCAATTATTTGCGCCTCAGTGAAATTTATAGCAAATTAAAAAGTGCTCCTTGCGGATTTGACAGAGCCAGTTCTTTAAAGCCTTGTGCTAGCCGCACTCAGTTGACCATCTAATTTTTTCTTAGCTCAACCTCATC
The DNA here is from genome assembly GCF_059501405.1 of Myxacorys sp. Taxonomy (NCBI): domain Bacteria; kingdom Bacillati; phylum Cyanobacteriota; class Cyanophyceae; order Leptolyngbyales; family Leptolyngbyaceae; genus Myxacorys; species Myxacorys sp. The sequence goes on along the minus strand of NZ_JCACCM010000071.1, from coordinate 33,432 downwards.
TTGGCTATTTCTAGCGGTTCATAAATCCCTTGTGAATTAATAGGCGATCGCGCTCCGTAATCGCCAAACCGTTCGAGTGCCTGAGCGCAATTCAGAACGGAGCCATACTTCGGAGCATCGGTATTTGTCCACCATTCAAAGTGACCACCCCGAATTTCCGTCTTTTGTTTATCTAACACTTCTAAATAAGCTAAATCAGGCGTTTTGTTAAGATGCGATCGCAGAGAATTCGCAGCACCCGTTTGATGTTGGTCTTTAGCCCGAATTTCCTGAAGATTTTCTTTGACTAACCGATTGTAGGTTCGGCGAGGAATGTAGTGACAAGGATTGTAACCTGCGAACCGCAAAATCAGGATACATGCCCAGGAATACTTCCCCTCAAGAATGGCATCAACAACCTGAGTAAATTGCTCAGGAGTCATTGCTTTATCGGTTTTGCTATCGGATTGAGCGTAATAATTTGAGGGATTCATCCCTTTCTCCTTTTTATTAAAGAGAGCTACACAAAAAAATTACAAGTTGACATCGCCTTGTAGTTTCTTAAATGGCTCCGTCAGAAGATCTAAAATCCGACGGCGACGCGTGACGATTTCAGTGGTTGCTGTTTGTCCTGACTTAAACAAAACTTTTTGATGCTCTTTTGTAACGTAAGTCCGGTCTAACTCCACCTCAACTCGGTAGACTTGCCCAAGCTGCTCGTTGGCTTGGGCATCCGGAGAGACCGTCATTACCTTACCCGCAATCACGCCGTAATCTTGGTATGGGTAAGCGTCAAGCTTCACTTGCACTGGCATTCCAGCCTTGACAAAGCCTGCTTCCCGATTGGGCAGCATGGCCGATACGACCAGCGGTTTGCCGCTAGGGGCAATTTCAGCGATCGGTTGTCCTATCTGTACGACTTCTCCCGGATTATGAACATTGAGGGTGGAAATCATCCCATCTGCAGGGGCATACAGAAATTGTTGTTTTAATTTGGTATTTGCCGCTTTGATTGAGGTTTCTAGCTGGCTAATCTTCGCTTGCAGTTGAGCAATTTTGATGTCTTGCTGCTGCGATCGCTGTTTTGCCTCCTGCTGAAATTCCTTCTCTTCCGTTTGCTTTTGTTTCAGCCCGACTTGCGATCGCTGGGCTTCCGCAATCAGCCGCTGGAGGGTTCCTTCGTGTTCGGTAATCGTGCGCTGATGAGTCCGCAACTGTTGCTCTATCTGAAAGATTTGCTCTTGTGAGATAGCTCCCGCCACCACTAACGGTTGTAATCGGCTCAAACGCTCTTCTTGGGCAGAGGCATCTACCTGTAACTGTTCGAGCAACTGTCGCGTTGTGCTGATATCGCCCTGTGCTTGGGCAACTTCTACCTCCTGCGCTTGCGTGGCTGCCTGAATGACAGCTACATGCGTGCGATCCTGTTGTTGGCTCTGCGTCAGCAAATTATGCATTTGGCTCAATTCAGTTTGAGCCGCCGCCAAATCTTTTTCTAAACGCTCTACTTCACGGGTTGCCAGTTCTGTATCGAATTCGACCAAGACCTGTCCTGCTTTGACCACATCTCCTTCTTTGACCAAAACACGAGCCACTTTGCCCGTCTCTACGGGATTCACTTTGTAAACATTGCCTTTGGGAATCAGTTTCCCTTGACCGTAAGCGACTTCATTAAGTTGCCCAAACCAAGCCCAAGTCGCAAAGCAAACTAAAAAGGCAACTCCGCCTACTGCTAGCCGAAAAGGAAGCACCGAAGGAGGCTGGTCAAGCAGGGTGCGTACAGGAATAGACCAATTTGATGAAGCAGTATTGTCTATTGAATTAGTTGGGGATGTCTGTAGCTGACGATCGGGGGGCTGGGAACGTCGGCTTTGAGGGGCAGTATTGAACATAGATGCCTCAAGCGTTCAGAATTTACAGACTTGATATCAGAGGAAACAAGTTGACTTTGGAGGGAACTTTATGGCGTTAACCATAGCATTAGAGAGCTCATAGCAACGTGTTAGAGCTAACAGCTATTTAATTTTTAAAAACTTGTATTGCGTTCATTATAACGACATTGCTAATAATGTCATTCCATGTGTTGCATTTGTTAGAATTTTTAATCTCTAAGCTAGCCTTACATCAGATTATTGATTTAATTTGCTTGTCATTCCATGTTGCAATTGCCGTTTCTATAAACATAGAGTCAGCAATTAAAAAATCTTGTATTTGGCTATAGATTTCACTGAATGTTTTTTGTATTCATAGTACTTTCCTAGCACTGTTCAAAGGATTAGAGGTATAAGTCAAACAGAACTGACGGAATGGCGCAGATGCCTTCAACTGAACCACCCTCACCCTAGCCCTCTCCCGCAGGAGAGGGAACAAGAATCTGGCTCCGAAGGGTGGGAGGTCTTTGGTTCACTTGCGAGGAGGGCAACAGCACTGTGAATGATTGCCGAGTTAATAACTGAGCAAGTTGAATGAGGAAGTACTTTGTTCTAGAGGTTCTCAACGATTTACCCTGAATCTTGCTGCCGTTCAGACACGGGAACTAGTACTAAAGATCAAGTTGCTGTTGAGCAAGGTGATAGTAAAGTCCTTGGAGTGCAATTAGCTCATCGTGAGTTCCTTGTTCAACAAGAACCCCGCGATCGAGAACCAAGATCCGATCGGCGTTTCTCACCGTCGATAAACGGTGAGCAATGATAAAAATGGTGCGTCCGCGACTAAACCGCGCCAAATTTTGTTGAAATCGACGTTCTGACTCTGTATCTAGAGAGCTTGTAGCTTCGTCGAGAATGAGTAAGGCTGGACTGCCTAGTAGGGCACGCGCGATCGCAATTCGTTGCCGTTGCCCACCCGATAAATTCGCGCCACGTTCGCCTACTTTGGTGTTGTATCCCAATGGCAAGTCCTGAATAAAGGTGTGAGCTTCTGCAAGTTTGGCAACGTCCACGACTTCATTTAGCGTGAACTCTGGACGGTAAAGCTGAATGTTTTCCAAAATAGTGCCAGAGAACAAGAAGCACTCCTGCGGCACAATGCCCATCTGCGATCGCAAAGATTGTGGAGACACATGTTTAATGTCGTGTCCATCCAGCAAAATTCGACCACTGGTAGGGTGATATAGCCCTTGCAACAGCTTCACAAGCGTACTTTTTCCAGAGCCACTCCGCCCAACGATCGCGATCGTTTGCCCCGCTTGGACAGTAAAGGAGATATTTTGCAGAGTATTGTGTTCTTCTGCCGTGTCGTAGCTAAAGGTCACATTACTAAACTGCATCTCTCCCTGGATAGAGGGCAACACAAACATCGGTTGTCCGGGAGTTTCTTCCGGTTCTGTTGCAAACACATCATTTAGGCGTTCCACTGAGATTAAGACCTCCTGGAACTCGTCCCACAAGCCAACTAGGGACAGAACTGGGCTAAGGACATTGCCGACTAGCATATTGAACGCTACAAATTGCCCAATTGTGAGTTCGCCCTGAATCACTAATGTTGCTCCGTACCATAGGAGCGCCGTGCTACCCAAGGAATTGATTGTCCCTCCCACAACTTGTAGATTGTTGGCAAACTTTTGTCCCTTAAATTGAACATTAAGTGTCGTTGTCAGGCTGTCTTCCCAGCGCCAACGGACTTCGCGTTCAGCCGCAACCGATTTCACTGTAGCAACGCCTGTCAGCATTTCAACCATCAAAGAGTTCTGTTCGGCCGTTGCATTAAAGACTTCTCGTGAGATTTGTCTCAGAAATGGGGTTGCCCCAAGCGTGAGGAGTGCGATCGGTGGAATTAAAGCGAGTACTAGCAGAGTGAGCCGCCAGTTGTAGTAAAACATCAATCCGAGGTAGACGATCGCCATTGACGCATCTAACCAAGTAGAAATCGCTTGACGCATGAGAAACATCTGAATTTTGCGATTCTCTTGCACGCGCGTAATGATGTCACCCACTTGACGAGCTTCAAAAAATTTCAATGGCAACGCCAACGTGTGACTGATAAAAGCGCTAATTAACGTGAGATCGATTCGGTTGGAAAAGTAATCCAATAGATACTGACGAACGGCAACCAATCCAACGCGCCAAATACCAAACAGAATCAACCCTATCGAGAACACATGAAGAGTCGCCAAACTTTTTTGGGTGACGACTCGATCTAGAATCACTTGTGTAAATAGAGGAGTGATAAGACCAAATACCTGCACTAACAAAGACAAAAAGATAATTTGCCAAAGTACAGAGCGGTAAGACCACAACACTCCCCAAAAGCGTCCAAGATCCGGCTTTTCTGTTTTTGCGTTCCTGAGTTGAGAGGTAGGATCTAGAAGCAAGGCGTACCCTGTCCAGCTATTCAAAAACTCTTGGCGCGTCAAGTTGCGTTTTCCGCAGGCGGGATCAGCAACGAGCACTCGATCGCCCTTGATCCGATAGACAACTACGTAGTGATCGCCCTGCCAATGAGCAATCCAGGGGTTTCCCTGTTCCTCCAAGCGACTGAGACTCGCCCGCACAGGTCGTGCCTGAAAGCCCACGCTCTCTGCGGCTACTGCCAGGTTCTTGAGGGAAGCTCCCGATCGCCCTACCTTGGCTAGATCTCGCAGAAGGTTGATCCCAAATCGCTTTCCCCAAAACTGACCAATCATGCTTAAACAAGCAACGCCGCAATCTGACGAACTTTGTTGCTGAATGAACGGATAGCCATACAAGAGCCTTGGTTGCCAGCGACGCCGTTTTGTCGGTTTGGGAAACGGCACGATCGTGCCTTCGCTGCGCGAAGATCTGTCTTGCTTGGGGGAACGGACTGGCTCACTCGATGGCTTGGCTCCTACAGGTGGAACTAACCGGGGCTTAGAGCGGTCTGCCTTGGGTGAAGTCTCTGCGGCCTTGGGCTGCAAAGATCTACTTGTTGGGGGGCTTGCTGACGTTGTGCGAGTACTTTCTGAGCCGTTGGTCGCTGCTGCTAAAACAGGCGCGATCGCAGTTTTCCAGTGCTCGATCGAAACTTTGTAAATCAGCAGATCTGTCTTTGCTCTCCAATCGGTTGATGTATCTTGGAGACGGCTCCAACTTGCACCCACGCCCATTGGCTCAGATGAGCTGTTAACATCCTCTACCTCGCCCTGGCGCAACCAAAAATAACCAGATTGACAGGCGTCTACCTCAGATAATGCCGTGCCAGCAGAAACCTGGATTTCTTCTAAATAAGGCAACCACTGCTGAATTTGATAACTCGTTAGCAATTCTGTTGCTACACCGTCAACACTTCTAGCAAGATAGGCTCTCAGAAAAACCAGGCGTTCTCGCTGAATGGCCTGCTGTTTAATCACTTCTCGCAGTGGCGGAAATCGCTCAAACCAAGGCTCTAACTGAGACAGAGAGAGGTGGGCAACTTGACCCCCACTCGCACCGATAGCTTCATAGCTTAATGGCGCGTTGCAAAACTGAGAATCGCCTCCAAATGTCTCTCCTTCCTCTAGCACCAGTGCTGAGACTTGACGCTGTCGGATCGGATCGTTACAAAGAATACGCACCCGACCCTGACAAACTACATAGAGAGACTCAATTTGTTTATTCTGAACAGAAGTATCTGAAGCATCTGATAATCTATAATTAAGCAGAGAGTCTCCTAGCTCAAACTGGGTCATATTCAATAGCTGACTGAGCGCTAGTACTGACGTTTCAGATATTTCTGTTACCGATAAGAGTTTGAGGATAGCGAGGTCTTTCGTAGAGATAGACAGAGGAGCCTCAGAAGATCGCTCCACTTTAGATCCAGAATTCTTGCTCATCACATCCTTCCAGAAGGTTAAATTCAGATTAGTAGGGAGTCTGAAGAAGGAGTAGCCTTAACGCTGATTAGCACAGAGCTGCGTTCTGTAAGAACCGCAGGCATCCTCAGCCTCTTTATAGGCAATCCCACCGGAGTAGACTCATAAATTTGTTTTATTCGACCGCGAAAATCTGCTAAATTGCCGAAGTGATAGTTCAGCAATCATTGATAGACATGCTGCTGAGATAGACATGCTGCTGATGCAGATGAAGTTTCGCTCTTTCAATTGAATTCAGTTACCCACGCGTGACTTTGAATGAACGCCTTGCTCAACATCGCCGTTAAAATTTTTGGCTGCATTCATTTTTTGTAGTGCGAGTAATTAACTTGCCTCCTATGGAGTAGTCTTTAATCGATGCTACTGAGTATCTGTAAGCAATCCAAAAATGCTGATTACATCAAAACTTGTCGTTTCACGATTCATCAGACTTGCCATCGTGATAACGCTTATGAATTTGGATAAGGTTGCTTTGACAAAGTCAGGATTTAGCAAGATCTAGCGTGAAAATTTAGCTCATCAAACTAACCGGAGCGTTGACTAACTGGAGCGTTGCTCGTAACTCGAAACGGGTAAAGACAATAATTTTCACGGTCTTTCTATATCCACTGCAAGGTTAATCGCTCGAGTTTAAGACTGTCAAGGCAATCTCAATACATCTTTAGATCTATTTGGAAAATCAATAATTTACCAAAATCCCTATAGCTTCCAAGAAATACACTGTACGGTAAGTCCTAACGAATTACTTTATGATGATTTGTACTTGTTTTGTGAGTTGACCATCATGACAATTCTCCCTACGCTACAGAGTGCTTTAGAACAGGGACGTGCCCTCAAGATTATTAGCGGCTTAAATAATTTCGATCACGATCGCGTGGCTGCCGTTGTTAAATCTGCTGATGCCGGCGGTGCAACCTTTGTCGATATTGCTGCAAGTCCCGATTTGGTAAGGATGGCCAAAAAACTCACCGCATTGCCGATCTGTGTTTCGGCAGTTGAGCCTGAATTATTTGTGACAGCCGTCGATGCGGGCGCAGATCTCATTGAGATTGGCAACTTCGATAGCTTTTATGCGCAGGGCATCCGGTTTGAAGCCGCAGAAGTGTTAGCCCTGACTCGTGCCACTCGTGATCGACTGCCCCACATCATGCTATCTGTGACGGTTCCTCACATTCTGCCGCTCGATCAGCAAGTTCGCTTGGCAGAAGAATTAGTGAATGCAGGCGCCGACATCATTCAAACTGAAGGCGGTACGTCCTCGAATCCGGCTCATTCGGGTTCGCTTGGTTTAATCGAGAAAGCAGCTCCGACCTTAGCGGCAGCCTATGAGATTTCTCGTGCCGTGAGTGTGCCCGTGTTGTGTGCGTCGGGACTGTCAAGCGTGACGGCTCCCTTTGCGATCGCAGCAGGCGCATCGGGTATCGGGGTTGGAACCGCTATCAATAAGCTCGATAGTGAAATAGCAATGATTGCGGCAGTTCGAGCGTTAGTCGAATCGCTGTCAACGGTTAGCCGCACTCAATCGCTGGTTTAATCAAAGAACGGTTTAACTAAAAAAACCGTAACACTTTTGAATGCGTTACGGTTTTTTGGTTAAACTTCAGAACAGATCAAACTTACGGCGTGACAGAGAATCTATCTCTTTCTCTAAAACAATCGGAAGATGAATGGATAACGGTATGGTTCATCCGGTTTTGAAAGACAGTGCAGCAACGCTACGACTGTTAAACCCCAATGAATCAAAAATCCTAGAGCGATCACTGGAAAGAATAGAACGCCGCCCAATCCAAATGTAATAAATGACAGAACTGCGATCGGTACTCCAATCACGGTTCCCCAGAACCAAACGTTTAGATGGAAATTAATTGACTCTTTCGCGTTCTGCTTCACCACAGGATCATCTGACAAGAAGTAAACTGCGATCGGTGCTCCAATCGAGAGAAATGTTGTGCTGAAGAAGATAGCGGCATGACTAAGACACGATAGCAGTTTGCGTTTGCCAGAATCGAAAGTGCTTTGCATCCTGGGTTGCTCCTAAAACTCTTTTTCCTTACTAGATTTATGGTAACGGGCGCACTATTGCCTGTGGTAGTGAAGTTTACCGTACTCGCCCCGTTTGAGAGCATTTACTTTAGATAGATAATTTCGCGGCTGATCCACTGAATGAATGGGGAATGAACGGGGTGTGAGACAATGCAACTCTAGAAACGCAACTCTTAGGTGATTCGCTGACTCATGGTTCTTGTAATTGCGGGCGATCGCAGTGGGGTTGGAAAAACAACCGTGACGCTGGCGTTGTTAGCGGCGCTGAAGCGGTGGGGGTTGTCGGTTCAATCGTTTAAGGTTGGACCTGACTATATCGATCCGATGTTTCATCGCGACGTGACGGGACGATCGTGCCGCAATCTCGATCCGGTGCTGACCTCCGAAGCTTATGTGCAGCAGTGCTTTTTGGCTCACACTCAGTCGGTTGACTATGCCCTCATTGAAGGTGTCATGGGGCTGTTTGATGGAGCGGCTGGAACACCCGATTTTGCCAGTACCGCTCACATTGCTCGCTTGCTGAACGCGCCAATTCTACTGGTGGTGGATTGCAGTCGGTTGTCGCACTCGATCGCGGCGATTTTACACGGCTACCGCTCGTTTGATCCGCGCTTAGAATTTGCGGGTGTTGTGCTGAATCGAGTCGGCAGCGATCGCCATCTAGAATTACTGAAAGATGCGATCGCACCGCTCAATATTCCCATTCTTGGAGTCTTACATCGAGACGATCAGATTCAGATCCCTGATCGTCATTTAGGTCTGATCCCAATCGACGAACTCAAGGATCTAAATTCGCTTATCGATCGCTTGGCTCAGTTAGGACAAACCTGCTTCGACTGGTCGCAGCTAAAAGCCTTATTAATTTCACGTTCAATTCATCCCTCGTCGCACGGATCGAACACACGGGTCGAAGCCTCTCCTTACGCGGCTGGAAGACCTCCTTCGGTTCGCCTTGCGATCGCGCAAGATGCCGCCTTCAATTTCTACTATCCCGACAACTTGGATTTGCTCCAGCATCTCGGTGCAGAACTCGTCCCGTGGAGTCCCCTGCACGATACAACGTTGCCTGCTGATATCGATGGGCTCTATTTTGGTGGTGGCTTTCCTGAAGTCTTTGCTCAAACGCTGTCAGACAACCAGACGATGCGTAGCTCTGTTAAGGCGGCGATTGAATCGGGAATGCCGACGGTTGCAGAGTGTGGCGGACTGATGTATTTGTGCGATCGCTTAACCGATTTCTCGAATCATTCCTTCCCAATGGTCGGCATCCTGCCGACGGCTGCTGTGATGGGTAAACGGCTCACGCTCGGCTACCGTAAAGCTCAAGCCCTGCACAATACTCCTCTGATGCTTCAGGGCGAGATTGTTCAGGGTCACGAATTCCATCGATCTCACCTGACGCCTAGTTCCGAAACTCCCCTGTTTGATCTTTCCTCTCCGTACTCCACAACGCCGCAGCCTTTTTCGGAAGGGTGGCATCTTCCTCACCTCCACGCCTCCTATCTTCATCTCCATTGGGGCGCAACTCCCGATTTACCCGCTCGATTTCTTCAGCAGTGTCATTTGTATACCTCTAGAGAACGTCGGGTCTAGAAGAGTCGAGACTGAACGTTGTTCGATAAGTGATATGCAGAAAATTTCGATTTCTCGAAGAAATTGGAAATTTGGATGCGCAGTTTTCCGTGTTTATGTACTGATCGAATCCGCTGCCAACTCTTTTATGGCAACTGGTGCGAGAGCTAAACTAACCCTTTAAGCTCAGAACTCCGAAGTTGGAGTAAAAAGCCCGACGTTTCGAGATCTAAACTTCATCTTCCGAGTAAAAAGCTTGATGCTTCGAGATCGGAAGGCGAAGTTTCAGGATTAGAAGGCGGAGTTCCGAGATCCGAAGGCGGAGTTCCGAGATCCGAAGGCGAAGTTTCAGGATTAGAAGGCGGAGTTCCGAGATCCGAAGGCGAAGTTTCGAGATCCGAAGGCGAAGTTTCAGAATTTGAGGGCAAACCTTTTAGGTCGGAACTTTGCCTATTGAGTTAAAACGATCAACGTTGCCATTTAGAACTTAATTCATGCCTTTGGTTACTGAATCACTGCCCAAAACAAGGTTGCTCAATTCTACAAACATTGCACCAAAGAACATGAGCAGAAAAGCGATCGCACTAGGCAATCGCTCTTCCCACCTTTTCTACCCCAAACCCAAATCCGTTACCGCACCCAGACTGCTCGACGACACTAGCTTGGCATACTTCGCCAACACGCCTCTGGTATAACGCGGCGCGGGAGGAGTCCAAGCCGCACGCCGACGGGCTAACTCGTCTTCCGAGACATGAAGTTCCAGCGATCGCGCCCTAGCATCGATGGTGATCGAATCGCCTTCTTGCACCAGCGCGATCGTCCCGCCGACAAATGCCTCCGGTGCAACATGCCCGACCACCATTCCGTAGGTTCCCCCCGAAAAGCGACCATCGGTAATCAGCCCAACCGAATCGCCCAGCCCCGCACCGATAATCGCCGAGGTCGGAGCCAGCATCTCGCGCATTCCAGGCCCCCCTTTCGGGCCTTCATAGCGAATCACCACCACATCGCCCGCACCAATCCTGCCTGCCAGAATTGCATCCAGACAATCTTCTTCAGACTCAAAAACTCGTGCAGGGCCAGTAATCTGCGGTTTCTTAACACCTGTAATTTTTGCCACTGCGCCCTCAGTTGCCAAGTTGCCCTTCAGAATCGCCAAGTGTCCTTGAGGGTACATCGGGTTATTCCAGGGACGAATCACGTCTTGGTCGGGGCGCGGTTCTTCAGGGATGTCTTTCAGCAATTCTTCAATCGTCTGTCCGTTAATGGTGATGCAATCTCGATGCAATAAGTTATGCGCCAGCAGCATTTTCATCACCTGAGGAATGCCGCCTGCTTTGTGCAGATCAGTTGCGACATAGCGCCCCGACGGTTTGAGATCACATAAAACGGGAACCCGAGCGCGAATCGGTTCAATATCGTCGAGCGTGAAATCAATATTGGCGGCATGAGCGATCGCTAAGAAGTGCAACACTGCATTCGTCGAGCCACCAACTGCCATGATCACCGCGATCGCATTTTCAATCGACTGGCGGGTAATGATGTGACGCGGCAACCGCTGATTCCGAATCGCATCGACCAGTGCAGAGGCTGACTTTTCTGCGCTGTCCTGTTTTTCGGCATCTTCCGCCGCCATTGTAGAGGAATACATCAAGCTCATCCCCATCGCTTCAAAAGCGGAGGACATTGTATTCGCGGTGTACATACCCCCACAAGAGCCAGCACCGGGACAAGCATGACGCTCGACCTCTAGCATCGTGTCTTGAGAAATCTTGCCCGCGCTATATTCTCCAACTGCTTCAAACGAGCTAACGACCGTGAGATCTTTGCCATTTAAATGTCCGGGTTTGATCGTGCCACCATAGACAAAAATGGCAGGAATATTCATGCGTGCCATCGCGATCATCGCACCGGGCATATTTTTATCACAGCCCCCGATCGCCAAAACACCGTCCATGCTTTGACCCATGCAAGCAGTTTCGATCGAATCTGCAATCACATCCCGCGACACGAGAGAATATTTCATTCCCTCCGTTCCCATCGAAATCCCATCACTGATCGTAATCGTACCGAACATCTGAGGCATTCCACCCGCCACTCGAACCCCAGCTTCGGCGCGGTTTGCGAGGGGTTGAATTCCCATGTTGCAGGGGGTAATCGTGCTATGACCGTTAGCGATCCCCACAATGGGCTTGGTGAAGTCTTCGTCGTTAAAGCCAACGGCGCGTAGCATAGCGCGATTTGGGGAGCGCTGCACGCCCTGAGTAATCGCTTGACTCTTAAGATTGTCCGGCATCGTAGTAAGGTGTAGTTCGTAGTGCGGAATGAAATGGCGCAGATGGCGATCGCATTCAATAACAGACCGCCATTCTAGAACGTTTAAGGATGCCGCTCTTAGCGTTTCGTAGTTTTCTTAAGAGAGCAAGCTTACGAGAACAAACTTACGAGAACAAATTAAATCGTTGCAATTGCGCCTCGACGGTTTTTGCTAACAGTTTCCGCAGTTGCGTCTTATCTTTAAAGACCAACCGATTTTGGCTGGGTAAATCAAACGGAAAATGCCCCGGTAGGTCTGAGCGCTCCATCTGAGTCAGCAAAATCTGCTCCGTGCGCTTCGCTTGTAGCGCATATCCCATTTCAACACAGACTTTGGGGCTAGGGATCAGCAATGAAGGCGATCCAACGATTTCAGCGATCGCCGTTCCATCGGCAACAAATAATAGGCACTGGCGAATCGATCGCATCAAACTGCTGTTGATCCGAATCGGGCCGTCTGAGAGACGATGCGATTCTCTCAAGGTTAGAGGGAGGCGCGATCGCCGATTGAGGCTTTCGATGATGCTGCCTAGCTCATCGCGCAAAAGCTCACTCGATTCTGAAAACTCAGTCTGGTAGCACAAGAAAATCTCTGGCTCTAGAGAGGCCATCACTTCTTGCTTTGAAAAATAGATTTCGTGGCTAGAGAGATCGATGTTAGAGATCGCGTATCCACCGCTTCCTTCAACATAAAACTCGACGCTTTCGCCCTCGAGATAGCGCCCAAACCAAGCCGACTTTTCAACCTCTGAACTGTCTTCCAGGAAGTCCGCCCGAAGCCCCGATTTCAACAGACTATTTTTACTCAATCTCAAGTCGTGGGGCCGCTTTTTCAAGTCCCGGATGGGTTCATACTGTTCTAAATACCATGCTTTGAGAGCAATAATCGCCATGCCGTTTCCTGCCTCTTTCTCAGTTTAAGCCTACAGCACCCAGCGTTTATTCTCTGAGTGGTCTTCTTTTATTGGTTATTGTATATAGAGTTGAACTGATCAAACTCGCAAAATAGGATCAGAGCGCCCATCGTTATCTAGTTTAGTACAAAAGAACTATAAAGCTATTTTGCAAAGATAAAAATTTGTAGACTTTGAAATTAGAACTCACAAAGAACACGATGCCTAACGGTGATGCGGCATCTTGTATAGATCGTAGAAATATGGGTCGTAAAAAATCGCTACCTGTAGTTCATTTATGGACGAACTCAGATAGCGATTTTTCAATCCCTCGAAATACGGACTATCAAGATGGAAGGTTCTTAGCAATAGCAGCTAATGTCTTCTCCACATTCATCGGCTAGATAGCACAATGCTCGAAACCGCAAGCCTACAACTTCTTCGTAAAAAGGATTTAGCTTGCAGAGGGGCGGAATGTGAAACAGAGTCTTCCCAAGAAGCTTAATGTCGCGCTCAAAAGGGCATTGAGCAGGAACTAGCTTACAAACAGAATGAGCAAATCGGTTACTGCGAACTTCGATGTGGTCAATCTTCTGTCGAAAAGACTGTAACAAATTGAATTTGAACGTTTGGGTAGGTTGAACAGGATGCTCGCCTTCTGCAGAGTTGGGAAGCAAAATCCATGCGGCAAGGGTAACGTTATGCTGTCTTGGATCTTGGTTAGGGGAGTCGAGGCGATCAAGTTGCTGGAAACTCATTTGATTGACGATCCTCAAACGGGACAAAAGTGTAGAGGGTTAGCGAATGTCCAACGGTTGCTGTAGAAAGAATGAAGCGACTTTGGACAACTAGTCTTATCGGAAACGACACCTAAATTAAGTTGAGTAGAGCTTTTATGTGTCGGTACCTTCATATATCTTAACAGACGTCACTAGTTTGCCTAATGTTTCTTTAAATGAAATGAGTAAACTTACTGAACTTTCTAAATCTTTATCTCTTTGGGCAGTAAGTACAGTCTAGTTTCGTTACATAAAGTTGAACAAGCTTATTGTAGACACTCTGACGAGAGATACAAGATACATAGATTACAAATTGAGGAAAGATATTTGATCCCTGCATTTAGTTCATGCCGATCTAGCATTTTTTCCACAAAAAAAGCCGAGGGATTGCACCTCGACTTTCTAGAAGTTGCAAACAAACTAACAATCTGCTGATTTACCGATTCTCAACAGGAGTTGATTCAGGCTCCCATACGACAATCTTCTGATTGGGATCGGCTAGATTAGTTTGCTCTTGAATAATGGTCTTCGTTTGACGCGGATCAAAGTAGTGGTTGAATTCTACCTTCACTTTTCCGACCCGTTCGTTCGTGGTTTTGACTTCAGCCTGAATTTCTTTGAGTTTAGTTTGCTGGGCAGCGCTGTAGGGAAGAAGCTGTATCAAGGCAGCGATCGCGGCTCCAGAGATCACTAAGTTCACACTAATTTTCACAGTCGCTTCAAACGCAAGCGCTCGATGGTGACGCTGTTGGCGCTGTTGGTAGGCTTGGGGATTAGAACGAGGAGTTCTAGTCGGTTGTCGGGCAGGGGGCTTGGGTAAAGGCAGTGCGCTCATGGGTTCAACAACGTGTCAACAAACAGAAAAAGTAACGAGAAAGCATTGCCAAATAGAAACAAAATTGTGATAGGCGATTTTAGGATTCAATTCATCGTTTCGCGTCTTGCGCGCAAAATCGACTCGGCGCTCTTGAGCAAACTACTGAGTCAGTCACGACGAGCAAATTTACTCTATATACACAGAGCTAATCCAAAATCGCAAATCTATGACTCAAAATCAAGAAGTACGGGTGAACTAAGCAGCTTTCTAACGTTCCTGTCTGAGCACGAAACCTTGAGTCTGACAGGAAACGAGTCTTGCTAGTTTACTCGGACTTGTTAAAATGATCGCAAAGTTTTTTGGATCGCTTCTTCAAGGTTGAGAATACATGCAAGTCAAGCTTCCTGTCATGCGCTAGTTGAGGAACCTACTTATACAGTTCGGTTGCTAACCGGAAGGCGAGTACCCCTGGAATGAGGGCAACGACCAAAGCAACTAGAATCTGGGTGTCCGATAAAGACATAGTTTGGAAACTCCTTATCTCAGCGTTATAGTTCCTCAATTTCAACTAAAATGCTCATTTCGGAAAGCCTTTGTAACAAGATGCAACAGAGGGACTCCTGCAGCAACGCTTCGAGAGGACACGAAGTCGCCCTCGGGTGGTCAATGCACCTCTAGAGGGTTTATTTTGGTTACGAGCAGAATCTAGCATGAAAAAGCTAGGCTGGTGAATGGGTATATAGTGGCATGGTTGAGTGTCTCTTGCCTTTGTAGTTATTGCGTTGTGATTTTGTTGAGCTTTAAATGCTAGATCAGTTGTTCAATTCTCCCCATCCCATTAGTGCTCACACCCTACTGCTGTTGCCTGTTTTAGTGGCGCTAGAAGCAGTGTTGTCCGCCGATAATGCGATCGCGCTGGCCGCTTTAGTTCAAGGACTGCAAAATCTCGAACTTGAAAAGCGAGCGCTGAACATTGGCTTAGTATTTGCCTACGTCCTTCGGATGACGCTAATCGTATTCGCTTCACGGGTAATTGGGTTCTGGCAATTTGAGTTGGCAGGAGCGCTGTACTTGTTATGGCTCGTATTCCAGTACTTCAAATCTAAACCTGAAGAGAGCGAGGACGAAGAGCATCGTGAACCTCGATTTGCGTCGCTCTGGCAAGCGATCCCGGTAATTGCCATTACAGATCTGGCGTTTTCGTTGGATAGCGTCACGACTGCGATCGCGGTTTCCGATGAAATTTGGCTCGTTCTAATCGGAGGCACAATCGGCATTGTTACCCTACGGTTTATGGCAGGCTTATTTATTCGCTGGTTAGGGGAATATTCTCACCTTGAAGATGCAGGATATTTAACCGTTGCCTTGGTCGGACTCCGCCTCTTACTGCGGGTGGTAAATGACAGTCTTGTACCACCAGAATGGCTGATGATTTCGATGATTGGGCTGCTGTTTGCTTGGGGCTTTTCAGAGCGTAAAGCTCCAGAAAATGAGTTGGTAGCTGCCGAGGGAGATGCCATTGAGTTTGAAAAGAGTCCGACAGTTGAGTTGGAAGAGAGCTCGGCAGTTGAAGTCGGGGAAGAACGCTAAATAGAAAGGGCGACTGAATTCAGTCGCCCTTCGCTAATAAAGCAGCTTGAGTTATTCGTAAGTCCAGGTGGTGAGTGTGGGTTGCCAATTCACTAACTCTTCGTCTTTGAACCACAAGGCAATTTCACGCTGAGCCGTCTCGATCGCGTCGGAACCATGAATTAGGTTGCGTCCGATACTGACTCCATAATCGCCCCGAATCGTTCCCGGTTCGGCCGTTAGCGGATTGGTTGCACCAATGACTTTTCGAGCGGCAGCAACGACGCCATCCCCTTCCCAGACCATTGCAATAATTGGACCGGACGTGATGAACTCGACTAATCCACTAAAGAAGGGGCGCTCTTTGTGTACGTCGTAATGTTGCTCTGCTAATTCGCGACTCACGCTCATGAATTTAAGACCAACGAGCGTAAATCCTTTCGTTTCAAACCGTTTGATGATGTCACCAATTAGTTTGCGCTGAACTCCATCGGGTTTAATGGCTAAAAAGGTGCGTTCCAAGCTGGGACTCCCAAAAAAATTACTCATTTTTACAAAGACCAGATTAGCCTAGAACGGGTGAGAGGGCACAGGTAATGAAGAGGGCAGTCTTTAATGTTTTTGTTTGAAATCAGCTATTGAGACGCCTAATCTGTGATCCCCTCTACATAACGTCTTGTGACTGACTTCGATTTTTGCAACGGTGCGATAAACTGGCATTCGATTGAGACTATCACTACTGAAGACTACCACCGAGGGAGCCGCATAATGGGAGAACGTTCTACGATCGCTAAAAAAGACGCAAATAATCTGAGCCGTGAACCAAACTTAGAGGTGAACGGACGGAAAGCCGTTAGCGTTTCTCCCGATGCAAAGAAGGCTTGGACAATCGAGGATAGCGAGGATTTGTACCGGATTGAGGGGTGGGGTGATCCTTACTTTTCGATTAATGCAGCGGGGCATGTAACGGTTTCTCCTAGAGGCGATCGCGGCGGGTCGCTCGATTTGTTTGAATTGGTGAATGCGCTCAAACAACGCAATTTAGGTCTACCGCTATTAATTCGGTTTTCAGATATTTTGGAGGATCGGATTGAGCGGATTAATGCGGCATTTGCAAGAGCGATCGCACGCTACAGCTATGGCGGCATTTACAAAGGGGTCTTTCCGGTTAAATGCAATCAGCAGCGTCACTTGGTTGAAGATTTGGTGCGCTTTGGTAAGCCTCACCAGTTTGGCTTAGAGGCAGGGTCTAAACCAGAATTGATGATCGCGTTAGCGACGCTAAAGACGCCAGGAGCATTAGTTATCTGTAATGGCTATAAAGACAGAGAATACGTAGAGACCGCAATGCTGGCGCGGGGATTAGGAAAAACTCCGATCATCGTCTTAGAGCAAATTGAAGAAGTGGACTTGGTAATCGAAGCGAGCCGTAAGCTGGGGATCAAGCCAATTTTGGGTGTGCGGGCGAAACTGAGCGCGAAAGGCATCGGACGGTGGGGAACCTCGGCAGGCGACCGCGCCAAATTTGGGTTAACGGTTCCTGAAGTGATTAACACAGTGAACCAATTGAAAGCCGCAAACATGCTGGATTGTTTGCAGTTGTTGCATTTCCACATTGGGTCTCAGATTTCGGCGATTAGTGTACTGAAAGAGGCGCTGCGGGAAGCGGGACAGATTTATGTGGAGCTATCGAGACTGGGTGCAAACATGCAGTATCTCGATGTGGGCGGCGGTTTGGGTGTCGATTATGACGGGTCTCGCACGAATTTTCACGCTTCTAAAAATTACAGCACTCAGAACTATGCCAATGATGTTGTGGCGGCGATTAAAGATGCTTGCACGCTCGCAAAGATTTCAGTGCCAACGCTGGTGAGTGAAAGTGGTCGAGCGATCGCATCGCATCAATCGGTTCTGGTGTTTGATGTGTTGGGAACGAGTGACGTGTCTTCTGAAGAACCCGAACCTCTTCAAGATGACGAGCCGCTCACCGTTCGCAATCTCTATGAAACCTATAGCTCGATTAATCTCGAGAACTTTCAGGAGATGTATCACGATGCGACGGAGTTCAAAGAAGAGGCGGTCAGTCGGTTTGGATTTGGGCAATTGAGTTTGACGGAGCGGGCGCGAGCAGAGCGGCTGTATTGGGCGTGCTGTCAGAAGATTCTAGCGATCGCACGTCAGCTAGAATACGTTCCTGATGATCTTGAAGACTTAGAGAAAATCATGGCGTCGATCTATTACATGAATCTCTCGGTGTTTCAGTCTGCACCAGATAGTTGGGCGATCGATCAACTCTTCCCGATCATGCCGATTCATCGCCTCAATGAGGAGCCGACAAAGCGGGCAACATTGGCGGATCTCACCTGTGATAGTGATGGCAAGATTGATCAGTTTATTGATTTGCGTGACGTAAAATCAGTGCTTGAATTACACGCCTTGAAGCCGGGTGAGCCGTATTACTTGGGGATGTTTCTCAATGGGGCATACCAAGAAATTATGGGCAACTTGCATAATTTGTTTGGGGATACGAACACTGTTCACATTCATCTGACTCCGAAGAATTATCAGATTGAGCATGTCGTGAAGGGCGACACGATGAAGGAAGTTCTGGGCTATGTTCAGTACGATGTGGATGATTTGATTGAGAGTATTCGGCGTCAGACAGAACAAGCCCTGGAGGACGGGCGCATTACATTGCAGGAGTCGCAGCTGCTATTGCAAAACTACGAGCGGAGTTTGAGCGGGTATACTTATCTATCCTCATAATTCTCACATTTGCAGTAGTCAAATGAGTCAGATTGCACGTCTTGTTCTGGGAGCCGTATTAGGA
This sequence comes from Myxacorys sp., assembly GCF_059501405.1. Classification (NCBI taxonomy): domain Bacteria; kingdom Bacillati; phylum Cyanobacteriota; class Cyanophyceae; order Leptolyngbyales; family Leptolyngbyaceae; genus Myxacorys; species Myxacorys sp. The sequence goes on along the minus strand of NZ_JCACCM010000071.1, from coordinate 14,825 downwards.
CTAGCAATAGGAATCTTCTCCGTTCACAATCCGCGCTTTGGAATTATTTTATTCTTTCTGTGGATTGTCAGAGTTGCCCTATTGCTGGTGTTTCAGCGCTCTTATGTCGAGGCAGTTCAATTGTTAAATGAAGGCAAATTTGAGCTTGCTTTAGCTAAATATGAAGGGCTACTAGCGCGGGGAAAACTTTTCTTTTGGTTGAAGCTTCTTGATGAAAGGCTGCTCATTTACAACATTGCTGTTATCTATCATCAATGGGGTCGATTTGAGGAATCTATTGCATGGCTGGATAAACTAGACCCTAAAAAGGTGCCTAAAGCAGTCACTCAGCCGTATCACGCTACGTATGCTGTTAATCTACTTTATTTGAAAGGAGATTTAGACCTAGCTAAAGAGCATCTTGATCAGGCTGCTATAACTGGAACAATGCCATTTTTTCTGTTGATCTATTCTTATTTTTATCAGTTGCAACATGATTTTGAACATGCAAAGAGCTACGTCGATCAATATCTAGAGCATCCTAATCGATATCGAGAAACATATCGGCAGGGAAACGTCAGACTTAAGTGGGATAAAGTCTACGTCACTACGGCAGAAAACTTCTATTTAGGGCTGTATTATCAAGCCGTTGGTGATGTCGAAAAAGCAAAAGAGTATTTGTTTGTTTCGGCAATGTCGCCCTACGATAATTTTCTGAAGAGAGAAGCCTACCGAATTTATAATTCTCTCGCTTGATTCATAGCATTTCACCGGATATCCCCTCTCCCAGGATTTGCAGAAATGATGGTCAAGGTAAGATAACAAAGCACAGGTGAACCGTATCGGTGTAGGGGAAGTCCGGTGAGAGTCCGGCGCTGTGCCGCAACTGTAAAGAATGGAGGAGGTTTCATCTCTGTTCTCAGCCAGAATACCTGCATTGCTGCTTATTCACTCTATTTCCTGCGTTGCACAGGGAAAGGGATTTGGAATGTTGACTTTAACGCTTGATGATTTTGCTTGGGAACAAGAGGCGATCGCATCCCTCTCTCTCCCTCCGCTGCCAATCCAACGTCCGTTACTTTTAATCGGACATGGAACTCGGGATGCGGATGGACGACAGAGCTTGATGGATTTTGCGGAGGCGTATCAGGCGCTCGATCGCAGTCGTCCGGTGTTGCCGTGTTTTCTGGAGCTAACTGAACCGACCATTCAGGAAGGTGTGGATCGATGTGTGGAGCAAGGATTTACAGAGTTCTCGGTTTTGCCGATTCTGTTGTTTGCGGCGAGACATAACAAGTTTGATGTGACGAATGAACTCGATCGCGCTAGAGCACGACACCCACACGTGAAGTTTCAATATGGGCGGCATTTTGGAATTACGCCTGGAATTTTGGAGTTGTGGCGATCGCGCCTTGCAGAACTCGACAATTCAACCATTCGGCGGGAAGATACGGTGCTGTTGTTTGTGGGACGGGGGGCGAGTGACCCGGATGCCAATGGAGACGTGTATAAGTTAGCGCGGATTGTCTGGGAAGGAAGCGGGTATCAGACGGTTGAGGTGTGTTTTATTGGGATCACTCATCCTCGCTTGGAGGAAGGGTTTCGACGGGCGCAGCTTTATCAGCCGAAGCGGGTGATCGTTTTACCGCATTTCTTGTTTACTGGAACGCTGGTGAAGAAGATTTATGATGTGACGGCTCAGATGCGGGAGCGGTATCCAGAAACGGAGATTGTGAATTTGCCTGAAATGGGAATTCATCCTCAGTTGTTCTCGATTTTGCGCGATCGCGAGATTGAGACGCAGTTGGGACAGGTGGCGATGAATTGTGAGATGTGTAAGTTCCGGTTGGCCGCAGTGTCGAAGGGAGATGGTCACGCGCACGATCATGGGCATGATCATCATCACCATTCTGGGCATGGACATGGGCATGGGCATGAGAGTGTAGACCCTTATGCGAAGCTGTCTGACTATCATGAACGGATTTGGCAGGCTCCATAAGTGCCACAACTCCTTCGCCCTCACCCTAACTCTCTTCTGTGGGGAAGGCTTAGGGCGAGGGCGGTTCGGATGATCACAGTTGGTAATCGGTCAATGGTATTCGTTGATGAATTTATAGATTCCATTAACTGAAGTGTCGCTTGTTTGCCCTGCTCAGACATACAACGCCTGTATGTAGTGATGTTTCTGGATGCGTTGAACATGCGATCAAGAGAGCAATTGACTCAAGCAATTGAAGGGATGCCAGATGATTTGCTGGATGAGGTGTTCGATTTTCTAAAGGTTCTGCAAACGAAGCATTCTCAGGAGAAACTTGAGGTGAGTCTGCTGAGTGAGTCTGCATTAGCCAGAGATTGGCTCAGACCAGAGGAAGATGAAGCGTGGCAAGATTTGTAAAAGGTGATGTTTGTTCATAGATTTTTCTCACAACTCATAGCCTAACGTGAGCAAGACGACTTCTTCTAGCTGAGTGAGTGTCTCTGCCCTCAACTGACCTAACTTTTTGCTCAAACGGGTTTTATCAAGGACGCGGAGTTGGAAACAGAGTGCAACTGAATCTTGGTTTAGTCCGCCATCGCCTTGTTGAATCAGTAAGCAGATGGGTAAAGCAGCACGACGTAGATTTGTGGTGAGGGGAATGGTGATGGTTGTAGTGGAAAATTGGGAAACTAAGTCGTTCTGAAAGATGATTACAGGGCGTGTGCCTGCTTGTTCCGAGCCTTGGGTTGGGTTGAGGTTTGCTAACCACACTTCGCCGCGTTTAAGTTGCGGCGTCATGACTCATCTTCGCGATCGAGAAGGGCAGCATAGTCATCGATTCCGGCTTCTGCGAGGGTACGATCGGCGTTGGCGAATTCGGTTGAGAGAAGCGCGAGTTGTGCGGGGTCGAGGATACGTTTGGATCGGTGGGCACGGAATTTTAAGAAGGCAATGAAGTCTGCAACTTGCTGAAGTTGCTCGTCATTGAGTTGATCGAGGTCTTGTTTGATGGCTTCGCTGCTGGGCAACATTTCAAAGATTCAAAAATGATCAGGGGTGATAGGTTTTATTGTAGAGACGTTCTCTTCATTCCTCATGCTTCGTTACTCATTTCTAGAATAGGTGGTGCTGCCTAGCGGAAGCGACGCATTAGCCGTCGGATGAATCGTTTAATTTGCTGCAAGAGTCGATGAAAAAGGGACGGACGCCGAATCAGACGCGGATTGGATGGGGTCGATGGTTCAATCCTCTGCATTTGCTGACGAACGATCGCCAGGTTTTCTCGCACCGTTTGCGTATTGGGATGATTGGTTCCTAACGTTCTCTCCAACATCGCCAACGCTTGCTCGTACAATGGTTCTGCCTCGCTGTAGCGTCCTTGGGAATCGTAGAGACCTGCTAAGTTGTTCAAGCTTGTTGCCACATGCGGATGGTCGCCTTCAAACAGCTCTTGCTTCATCGCCAACGCTTGCTCGTACAATGGTTCTGCCTCGCTGTAGCGTCCTTGGGAACGGTAGAGAAGTGCTAAGTTGTTCAGGCTCGTTGCCACATGTGGATGGTCGCCTTCAAACAGCCGTTGATGCATCGCCAACGCTTGCTCGTACAACGGTTCTGCCTCGCTGTAGCGTCCTTGGGAATCGTAGAGACCTGCTAAGTTGTTCA
>NZ_JCACCM010000071.1:0-11106 GCF_059501405.1 Myxacorys sp. | reverse complement strand
CATCGCCAACGCTTGCTCGTACAATGGTTCTGCCTCGCTGTAGCGTCCTTGGGAATCGTAGAGACCTGCTAAGTTGTTCAAGCTTGTTGCCACATGCGGATGGTCGCCTTCAAACAGCTCTTGCTTCATCGCCAACGCTTGCTCGTACAATGGTTCTGCCTCGCTGTAGCGTCCTTGGGAACGGTAGAGAAGTGCTAAGTTGTTCAGGCTCCTTACCACAGCCGGGTGGTCGCCTTCAAACAGCCGTTGCGTCATTGCCAACGCTTGCTCGTACAACGGTTCTGCCTCGCTGTAGCGTCCTTGGGAACAGTAGAGACCTGCTAAGTTATTCAGGCTTGTTGCCACAGCCGGGTGGTCGCCTTCAAACAGCCGTTGCGTCATCTCCCAGCATTCTGAATACCAAAATTCTGCTTGAGCGAAAAGTGCCTGTCCTGCATAAAATCGCGCTAGTCCAACAAACGACCACACCAGAGCATCTCCTTCCAATCCTTCTGTGTGGCGCTCTGCTACTTCTTGAACATGCGATCGCACTTCCGAAAACCAGTCAATATCCTTCGTCGGTGGGTTATATGGCAGTTGACTCGCGATCACTATCATGTCCGAAACAAACGCCGATCGTAACGGTGCTTCGCCTGCGGTTTTAGCCGCCTCTGCTTCCTGTTCTTGCAAAAACTGCCGAATCAAAGGATGCAATCGACACACCGAAGGAGCATCCTTTTCAATTTGCACCAACGATGCATTCTCTATTCGCGCCTTTAGTTCTCCCAGCGCATACGCCCCTCCCTTTACACGCTGCATCGTCCGTTCCGCTAAGTCCCACCGAATCCAATCGAGAGCGAAATAACTCAACAAGCGGGCAACCTCTTGTGCGTCAGCCTCCATCGTTTTCCACGTCAGGTTAAACGCTGCTTTCACACCCAACTCGGCGGTAATTTCATCCTCCTGCGATCGCTCTAATGCTGGATCCCGCATTCCATTTTCTTGCAACCGTCCCCAAACCTGCGAGAGCGTAATGTGTCGATCTCTGGCGAGATAGCAACCTACCAGTTCGATCCCCAACGGCAAATAGCCCAATCCCTCGCAAAGTTGGTCTGCCAGTTCTGGCTGCTGATCAACTCGCCCATAACCCTCCAACCTTGCCAGCAGAGATCGCGCCTCTAGCGGCTGCAACATCTCCAGATCGATCCGAGGAAAGTTGGGCAATAAATCTTTTCGGCGCGTCGTCACCAGCACCCGAAACCGAGCCTCTTTTGGATAATACGATCGACACTTCGCCCACTCGCCTATGTCATCCAACACCACTAGCGTCGTTTCATGGGGCGTCCAATGCCTCCAGCACCACTGCACCAAGTCACCGAGATTCGTGCATCGCTCTTTCGCTGCCGCCAATCCCTGCAATTGCAGATCAAATTCCGCTTTCAGAAGAATCTGAGTCGCTAGATCACCCGTCCGCCCGTTTAACCAATAGATGCCGCCCGGATAATCTGCCTTGTGTCGAGTCGCATACTGCACCGCTAACTGAGTCTTGCCTACACCTCCCATTCCGGCTACCGCAGAAATCACCGCGCCCTCAGACGAGCTCAGAATTTCATGCAGTCGATCAAGTTCGTCTATGCGTCCTACAAAATTGGGAGACGCGGTATAAGGAATTTCATAGAACGGCGTTACTTTGTCGGAGCCGGATGCCGACGGCTGTAGTCAAAGCGTAATATTTTGATTCTCAATTGTGACTTGCGCATTGTATACATTCGCCGCTTTATTCACGAATGAGTTAACGATCTGCTGACCTTGCGGTTGAGCCTGCATCCCTCGCATCACCGCCTGAATTGCTGCCGCAATATCTGAGTCAGTTTTTGCTAACGTCTCAACCTCTACGATCGCATCTTTATACTCTGCCGTTTCTTCACCCGCTTCAAGTGCTTTTGCTGCGCCGGGTCGCTTCTCCCACAACAGTTTTGCCAATTTTCCACCCGCGTCTAGCGTTCCTTTCCCCAACGTTTTACCAACTTCTTTAAAGCCTTCACTCAAAACTAGGGCAGCGATCGCAGCAGCCGTAAATGAAACTGGTTCCATTGCCACAACTCCGAGAAGGGGTTAGATCTTTTCTACCTCAAGAATCAATAATTCTCCGCAAATCCTCAAAACTTTTACAGAGAATAGCAATGTTGAGGAAAAAAGTGCGATCGTTCTATGTTGGTTAGCGATCGCTTGATCTTGATTAGCGATCGCTTTGCTTCACGAAGTGTTCGTTCCTATTTGAAACAGGATAATTCCTATTTGAAACAGGAACGTTTCGATCTCAAACAGGAACATTCCTATTTGAAACAGGATGATTCCTATTTGAAACAGGAACGTTTCGATCTCAAACAGGAACGTTTCTGTTTCAAACAGAAATTGTCCTATTCAAAACAGAAACATTCCGATCTCAAATAGGAACTGTCCTGTTCAAAACAGAAACATTCCGATCTGAAACAGGATTGATCCAGATCTATCACTCCTTAGCCGAGCTAGCGATCGCTGCAACCCCAGAATTTCCGCCTAAATGTGCTGTAGATCTGCCATCAGACCTGCTCTACTAAGAAGAGTACCCCTCTATTTCATCTCTGCCGATGTCAAAAGAATTTCAGGTCGGCTCCAAAGTTCGTCTGATCGCACTTCCGCCCTACGTCAAGACCGCCGATCCCATGCCGATGCTCCGTCCAGCATCACTCGTTCAACTTGGAGAGGAAGGCATCGTCCTCGATCGTCGTCCCGGCGGATATTGGAGCATCCGGTTTAGCAGAGGTTCCTTTCTGCTCGACGATCAATATCTAGAAGCCATTGATTAAACCAACCTACTCAAACAAAAAAAGGAGCGCTTCGGACTCGCCGAGCGCTCCTTGGACTATAAGGAGAGCCAACTCTAACGCTTAAAGTCTTTCAGCAATTCGCGCAACTGCTCAGCAGCAACATCGCGACCACCCAGACCAAACGCGATCGCAATCGCCACCGCGATCGCGCCCAGCAACAAACCAAACGCCAAATTGACAATGTTCGTTGCAATTCCCATCTGCTGGAGTGCCATCGCGGACACCAATGCAATAATGGCAACGCGAGCCGTCTGACCCAAAATTCTCGACTGCCGCGAACCCGAACTCGTAATTAGGCTGTACGCCAGATTTGCCAGATACAAACCAACCGCAAACACGACCAAGCCGACTAAAATTCGTCCAAAGATCAGCAGCAAACCACTCACGATCGCCGTTAACGCTGGAATGTTGAGAATATTGGTCGCGGCAACCGTGGCAAACAGCATGATGCCTACCAAAACAATCACGCCTACAATCTCAGACGGCGATCGCACCGTCGGCGTAGATTGTGCATCAGTGTCTTGAATAATCGTTTCTCCCGTCGGAAACTCAGTATCGTACTGCGTCGGCGGAACTCTCGGCGTGTAGGGAGCCGATTGCAGACCCAGCCAATAGAATACGTTATCGAATCCAACGCTAGATAGAATGCTGGAGACCAAATCTGCCACAAATTTACCAATGACAAACGCGACCGCCAGAATCGCCGCTGCCGTAAAGATCAGGGGCAACGAATTGAGAATCTGATTCAGCATCGAAGTCGCTGGCCCCGAAATCGCTGGAATTTGTAGAGCATCCAGCGCTGCCGTAGCTGTCGGAATTAAAACCAGCACATACGCAAGCGTGCCAATCAGCCAAGAGAGCGTCCGTCCTCCAGTCGCCTGACCAATGCCAAACTGCGATCCCAAGCGATCCGTTCCCGTCGCCGATAGCAAGTTCGTGACTACGCCTCGAACCACGCGAGCAATCAACCAACCGATTGCCCCAATTGCGATCGCCTTAATGATGTTGGGCAACGCTCCCAAAATTTCGTTCAGCAAGTTTTGAACCGGCTGAAGCGGTCCTTGAAGATCCAAAACGCCCAAAATCAGGGGCAAGAAAAATAGGAAGACAAACCAATACAGCGCATTTCCAAGCGTCTCGCTCAAGGCAAACTGATTTGTTGCCAACGGGTCATCATTCTGAGCCCCTACGCGCTCGTCAAGCCCAAACGATTGAGATGTGCGAATCACAACGGTTTTAGCCAGCGTTGCCACCAACCAAGCCACACCCACCAAAATAGCGGCAGAGCCTAATCGGGGCAGAAACGCAAAAATCTGATTCAGGAAATTGTTTAAAGGCTGCGAAACGGTCGTCAGATTGAGAACGTTGAGGAAGGCAACCAGCGCCAAGATCATAATGATCCAGAACACCACTGAGGAGATGAGTCCCTCGACGTTAAAGTTTGCCCTTCTACCAGAGTGACCCGTTGCCCAGTCCGCAATCCGATTGTCAACGCTCGTTTTCTTGAGCAGACTGTTGACAACTCTGGAAACAATACTGGCGATCAGCCAACCGAGCAGGAGAACCGCGATCGCGCCGACTAGCTTGATGACAACATCACCAATATTCGCGCCAATTCCTGGAAAATAGTTTGAGAAGGGGGGCAGGGGAGCGTCTGTCCTCGCCTGCATCAAGACCGGATCAAGCCCCGGTAACAAATGCAGCCCTGTGGCAGATCCAATTTGCCAAAGTTCGTTCATGGTGATCTAATTAGCCTCTATCTATTAAGTTAAACGAGCCGCGCGATCGCTACTCAGGGAAAGTAGCCGTCCAGAATTAGGTAATCAGCTTGTATACGTAGTTAATGTACAAGTGCCGTCCCCTAGGATGCGCGCAATCAAGTCAAAAACAGCCCAGCAGAGTAGTAGGTTGCATCCTCAGAGTACGACTATCTCTAGAAAGAGAAAAGCCTCTGAAAATACTTTTTTAGCGTCCAATGGGTTTTCGCAACCGACTTAAAGTAGCTCTTTTTTTCCTCAGTATCAACTCAGTTGTCAAAGTCACACTGCACGATGAGAATGCCATGATTATTAATTGGGTTTCCTCATGCTTGAGATGTATTTCTTGAGCAAAGAGAAGGCTATCTTGTAGGATTGTCTTTCTAGCTTAGATCTCTAAATTAGAGAGGGAGATTTCGTTTCAATCTCAACTCAATCTTTGACCGATCGTGTGGAGATGATACCTTAAAATGTCAAATTTAGAAGTATTTGAACAGTCCATCTTAGTCAACGCAACTGCCACGATCGTAGAGCAATGTTTTACAGATTTGATACTAATGCACTGCTGGTTAAATCCAGCACTTCGGTGCGAACCGATCGGAGACTGGTCTACCCAAGTGGGCGCTCAAAGTCGATTTGTGATTCAAGTTCCAGTGCTACAGCCGACCTTAAGCAACGTTGTTGTGGAACGAGAACCTGGACTGATTGTGTGGCAATTTGAAGGATTTTTTCAGGGGCGCGATCGCTGGGAATGTCAGCCTCAATCCCAAGGCACGCGCTTAATCAATCGCTTTGAATTCGAGATCCCCAATCCACTAATCAAATTTGGCTTCAACACATTTGCAGCAAAATGGACTGAAGCAGACATGCAAACTCAATTACAACGGCTCAAGCAAGTTGCAGAAAAACTTCAGTCAGGACTATGAAGAATTCTCAATTTGGATTAATAAGGTTTGAATAATCTCTCGATCTTCAGCTAATGGCATTAGGGTTAAATAGCGTTCTAAGTCTTGGCGAGCTTCAATCCAGCGATCGGTACGAAAATAAATCACACCGCGATCGCGCAATTCCAACGGCGCGTCGGGAAAAAGAATCAGAATTCGTTCGATTGCCGACAAGCAAGCGCTAATCTCACCTCGACTGAGATAAATATGTTTTAGGTTCGTCAGCATTCGGGCCAGAAATTGTCGATTTGTGACGGATTCAAAGAACTGCGGCTGCATCTCTACAGGTTGACCATACATCTGATTCAACCGATTTTGGCAGTCTTGCAGAAATAAAATTTCGCCTCCATGAAAGGCATCTACAAACAGTTCCATTTCTTCAACATCAGGACGAATCAGAAAATGTCCTGGCATGCCGATCCCCACCATTGGGAAGGCTAGACGTTTTGCGATCGCGAGATACAGCAATGACAGCGTAATTGGAATTCCAGTACGTCGATCAATAACGTCATTTAAAAAACTGTTGCGGGGATCATAATAATCGGTTTCATTCCCAACAAATCCTAAATCCTCATACAAATGATGATTAATCAGTTGAACGACCCGTAGCGGGTAGGATTCTTGAGGCAGGTGCGGTTGGATAGCCTTTGCGATCGCGTCGAGTTTAGTTAAATAGGCATCTACATCTAGATCAGGTCTTGTCTCCTGAGCAATGTAGAGCGCCGCTTTTTCAAGATTGATTTGCTCATCCGGCTGACGCACTTCTTGAAAAAATTGCTGCCGTGCGATCGAAAATTCCATGTCCTCTAGCCTCTAGCCCTCTAAATAGTCACCACCCGAACCGTACTTCCAAGCTTGAAGCCTGCCATTCCAGAAGTACTGCTGAGTTGGAGATAAAGTTTTAATCCACGGGCGCAGCGATTCGGTAGCGGGATACAAAACAGAATAGAGCGCTAGAGTACTGAAATGCATCATCCAATTGAGCAGATTCAAGAGGCCAACGTGAAGAAGAATATTTAGCACCAGTTTTGGATGCGACACTCCCGTTTTCAACAATGTTTGCGCGAGTGGTACAAATTGCACAACGTCTTGCAAAAATGGCTTGAGAACCTGCTCTCCAGATTGTGCCATTTCCTCAAACACAGTTGTCAACAACTGGTTGATCTGATTCGGTGACACAGTTTGATTCATGCCGACACTCATGGCTCGTTGAAATAACCAGGTGACTGAAAGATTGGGTTGATAGGGTTGTAATAATGACAACGCTTGACGGTTTAGCAAATCCGCCTCTAGAGCCTCATGAACTCCTTCAGTTAATCGTTTGAGATGACGCACCATTGCTCCAAAGCCGCCAAAACTGAGAGGGGATTGACTACCACTACTATCACCAACCGGTAGAATTCGATTCCAGGACAGGGTTAATGGACTGTCACGATAACAAGGAAAAAATCCAAATAATGCCCGCTTCCAGTTCAGTTGAGTTAAGTCAACGTGCTGATATTGGGGAAGGAGGCGCAGATACTCTTCAAAAAATTCTTCTAGTGACAGACGACCTTGATCTGCATCCACATAGGTAAACATGTACGTCGTTCTGCCATCTCGCGCCGGAAACGCTTCCCAAAAATATTGACACTGATTTTGAATGGGTGTGAACGAGGCAATGAGATCGCCGGTGTCATTTTTAGAAAACCCCTCCGCACAGGTTCCCACGACAAGACACACCGCATCCGGTTTTTGTCCTTGCCTTGCTTGTCTAACAATTGGAGAAAAATGTCCCATCGCATCGAGCAGAAGCCATCCACGCAGTTGTTCTCCTGCTGTCACACAGATTCCGTTTGGATGAACACTCACCTGCTCAAACGCAGTCTTTTCGATTAGCTTTCCACCCGCTTGAAGAAATCGTGACTTCAGCGTTTCAAGTAAATAAACTGGATCAACACCAACGTTTAGAACATCTTTGACCCAAATTTCTGAGTCTTGAGAAAAACTGATTCGGACAGGATTAAATTCGGTGGCGACAGCGATCGCTAATTCCTGCTCGGTCAGCAATCCCAATTGGACAAATACCGCTAATTCTTTGCGAGAAATATTCCACTCTTGATCCCGTCCCCGCAGAACTCCTCGCTCAATCAACGCGACTCGCCACCCTTTTTTTGCCAGCGCTGCCCCAATTAGAATTCCGAGAGTACCACCCGAAATGATTACATCCCACTCAATGCGCTCTAGATCTTGATCGCTTTCTTGAACGACCGTAGGAATCGGTAATGTCCCTTCCCGCAAGGACTTCCATGAGCCATCAGCGCGGCGTAAACTTGCGATCGTTTCGAGCTTGGCAGAGCCAATCGCATCTCCCGGAATCTGAGCCAAAACTTCTTCAGTCAGCGACATAGCGCAAGTCATAATGTGTTCTTCATGCTTACGGTAGCGCGATTGAACGCGAATTAAACGTCTCCAAATGAACGCGAATTAAACGTCTCCAAATGCGATCGCGGCATTCTGTCCGCCAAAGCCAAAGCTGAAGCAAAGAACATTCCGAACTCGAGCCGCTTGAGCGGTTCTCACAAATGCCAAATTAAATTCAGGTTGCGTTAACCCAACATTTGGCGGTAAAACTTGGTGCTTTAACGCCATTAGACAAAACGCTGTGCCCAATGCGCCTGAGGCTCCTAGCGTATGTCCTGTCGATCCTTTCGTCGAACTAACAGAGATTTGCGGCGAGAACAATGTTTGAATTAAATGAGCTTCATTTTGGTCATTTAATTGAGTTGCTGTTCCGTGGGCGTGAATGTAGTCGATGTCTTGAGGCGCTAACACGCTTCGCGTTAAGCACTGCTGCACGGCTGCGATCGCGCTGCCGCCTCCCGGTTCCGGCGTGCTGACATGATAGCCATCTGCCGTTAGCCCAAATCCTAACACTTGCCCGTAAACCATTGCTCCTCGGCGTTTCGCGACTTCCGCTGATTCTAAAACGAAGATCGCGCCGCCTTCGCCTAACACGAGTCCTTCACGAGCGTCATCAAACGGATACGCCCCCGTTTTGGCTAACGCGCCCATTCGCCCAAATCCAATCAACGTTAACGGCGTAATCGGCGCTTCAATGGCTCCCGCAATCACCCGTTCTACTTCCCCCGCCCGAATTAACTCTGCGGCGCGGGCGATCGCCCACACTCCCGTTGCACAGGCGGCCATCGGTGCAAGCACGATCGATTGGGTTTGGATTTGTTGAGCTACTGAGATCGCGCCCGCATTCGGCAACGTGTTGAGCCAACCGCTCAAATCCTCTCGATTCGCGGTCAGTCTTTCCCACTGTGCCTGATTGCCGCGACTCGACCCGATCACAATCCCACAATCAAGTAATGGAGGTTCCAGTTTCGCATCGCGGAGCGCATCGTGCAGGACTCGCTCAGTCAAGCTCAGGAGATCGGTCGGAAAAGATTCGATCAGTGCTAAAGGATGCGGCTTTAAATCGGAGAAGGGTTGGCAGAGATGAACGCCTGAGCGACCTTCTACCAACCCTGTCCAGGTTTGCTCTAAATGACCCAACGCCGAAACCAGTCCAATTCCAGTGATAACAACATCCATTTACGGGGTCGTTGTTGGACTTGCACTCGCAGAAGGACTGGCCGAAGGAGTCGCAGCACCCGTTTTGAGGTTTTCGAGTCCTTGCGTCACCTTGGCAGACTCAATGCGATCGCCCTGCTGAATCTTATCGACCACTTCCATGCCTTGCGTCACTTTGCCAAACACGGCGTAGTTTCCATCTAGAAAGGTTAGATCGGCCAAGGCAATGTAGAACTGAGACGAGGCAGAATCTGGATCTGACGATCGCGCCATTGCTAACGCTCCGCGAGTATGTTTCAGCTTCGGCTTAACGCCCTCAAGGGTTTTGCCATAGACGGGTTCCGCTGCATTCTCTGGCTTAATTTCAAGCGGGAGATTCCGAGGTTGAGAGGTGGCCGGATCGACATATCCTCCAGTTCCCAACTGCTCCAATGGGAAGTTTGGATTCTTTCCTTGAGGATCACCGCCTTGAACGACAAACGGCTGTGGCTCCCGCACAACCCGGTGAAACACAAGCCCGTCATAGACTTTCTTCTCGACCAAATCGACAAAATTACCTGCCGTAATTGGGGCGTTCGTTCCGTCAACCTCAAGCGTGATGGGTGAGCCTTTCACCGTCATCACAACGGTTGCTTTCCCCTCTAAACGCGGCAAGGCAGATTGAGCAGCGCTCGCTGTAGCGCTGGGGGTCGGCGTGGCGGAAGAAGTACCAGTCGGAGTGGCTGATGTTCCACCTTGGGTATTACAGCCCGCAATTGCAAAGAGCGTCACTGCAAGCGTAGATAGAAGCCAATTACGGAGGTCTGTCTGCATTTTCATATCCTTTGAACAAATCACCTCAACATCTTACGCACAATCTGTTCAGATGAACGTGCCCGTAAAGACGGCGAGAGAACAGCAGAGTAATACTGGACAAGGATCACAGAGATTAAGTCTGGTTAGCCCGTTCAACTCAAATTCCCGCTCAATTCAGATCAATGTAAACTCTAGAATCCTTCAAGCGGTACACCCAAGAACCGTGCAAGCTCAGCTGCCTGATTTTCTAACGCAGATAGCGCTATTGGTTGCCCCACACGAGTGAGCGGAATATCACGCATTCCCTTGATCTTGAGATAGAGCGATCGCCGCGGATTGATTCCTTCTCGCAAAGTTACTTTAACGGCTTGAACATCAGCAATTTTAGACTTCAGCTCAATCTTGCGATTTTTGCCCGGAAACCCCCAGCGAAAAATAGTAATTTCGCCTGTTTCCTTATTAAATTCGTTGTAGCCTCCTCCCAAATCCCACGCGATCGTCAGCCACAGATAAAGAGCCAGCAGAATCCCTGCAGCTCCGTAAAATCCCATCGCGACGCCTTGGGGAATAAAGACCAGTTGAGTGGGGTTGGCAAACGGCAACAGGTTAACCTTTGTGTAGCTAGAAAGGGCAGCTAAAAAGAATCCCGTTGCCCCAATGGAGACAATGCTCGCCCACCAATAGTTGCTGAGCCGCCTAGATCCCAACACCTGCGATCGTAGAACGGGGGTATCGGTCGTGGTCTGTGCCGTCATAAACTTACGATTGCCTTAAGAAATTCTAAAGTTAGCCGCAAAACGGAAGAGTCGGTCTTGCCATGGAACTTAAACTCGAGATAAAGAAATTCCGACACAACCAACAATCCTGCAAGCAACCACAATTAGTATAGTACTTACAACATTTCGTAAGCGCTTGTGAAGCTGAGCAGAATTACTTATCAAGCTTAGCTTTCTCTCAGGAACTGAAGAAATTCTCTAAATGCTGCAACGCCTTACTGAACAGGAAGTTAGCGTTACATTTGATGAAAAATTTGCTGAGACATTACGTTTCGCTTTGTAAAAAATCTGATTTCTCCTATTATATTTAGACATATAAACTCGTTCACTCTAGACATTCTGCACTTTTAAGTATCGCTAGAGGATTTGATCATGACCATAGCAGTAGGGCGTGCGCCAGCGAGTCGGGGATGGTTCGACGTCC
>NZ_JCACCM010000070.1:0-2071 GCF_059501405.1 Myxacorys sp. | reverse complement strand
AACGATACGGGATGGCGTTTCCCCCAAAGCGCCAAGGCTGATCCGGCAGGCGGCGGATAATGAGCAAGAACCCGTCTGAAGCCCGGAGAACACGGGGCAACCTGCTGACACCCTGTTACAGCACAAGGCTCCAAGCCTGAGTTTGACTATGGCTACGAAAGAAACCCTTGTCTGAAGCGTCCCCACCTTGAGCGCACTGTCAAACAACAGGGATGGTGCGAGACATCAGGTAGCCAGTCTTCGACGCAACTGGCGAAACGGTTCTTGACTTCGACCAAACCGCTCTGGTTATAGGGGTATAAACCAACGGCTGATGTCGCGGACACTAGGTCTGTGTCCTACGGGCGTAAAGAGGGAGCCTACGGTCAAACGCACCACGTACCACATTGTGAACGTAGGAAGCGTCACGGTCGGTCTGTAAAGACTGGGTTAGCTGCAACTGAAGTGACAGTGACGTGGCAGAGCGGTGGTAGTAGTCCGAGCCAGCGAAGGGCTGGTACCTGGCGAAGCACCGCAGTCATTGCAAAAGGAACGTCCGGGAAGTAGAGAGGACTAAGATGTATGTCCGATATCATCAAAACCCAACGCAGCCTTGCTCGAAAGGCAACGCATCACCGAACTCATCAGTTCGAGGATCTGTATCGCCTGATCTGCCGAGAAGAGTGGATTCGTACCGCCTTAAATCACGTTCTCTCGAATCAGGGAGCGCGGACAGCGGGGATTGACGGCGTGACCAAGAAAGCACTGGTGTCAGAAACGGCACGAGCAGCATTCGTTCTGGAACTTCAAGCAGAATTGCGCGAAAAGCGCTTCCGCCCGGTTCCAGTACGGCGCGTCTACATTCCAAAGTCAAACGACAAACTGCGACCACTCGGCATTCCCACACTCAAAGATCGAGTCGTACAAATGCTATTGAAGATGGTGCTAGAACCAATCTGGGAAAGCGACTTCCTCAACTGCTCCAACGGCTTTCGTCCTGGACGCAGAACAATGGACTGCATTGCTCGATTGGATAGCTACATCAACAATCGTAATAAATACTACTGGGTCATTGAGGGTGATATCAAAGGAGCCTTTGACAATATTCACCATGACATATTGCTCAAACTTCTGGCACAACGGATAGCAGATCAACGGCTCCTGAACCTGGTTGACCGCTTCTTAAAAGCGGGAATGATGGATGGCAGCCTCTTCAAATCAACTGAAGTCGGCACACCGCAAGGTGGCATTTGCTCGCCATTATTAGCAAACATATACTTACACCAACTCGACTTGTTTTGGTGGAACAAACATGGCTGCCTCAACCGTAAGGAAAAGGAACGTCGTCGAATTCGGCAACAAGGAAATTGTGCCCTGATCCGATATGCGGATGACTGGCTGCTCCTAACCAATGGCAGCAAAGCCGAAGCACATCGCCTCCGTGACGAAATCCAGACCTTCTTACAAGAAGAACTCAAACTGGAACTGTCCGTCGAGAAAACGCACGTAACTCACGTCAACGGCGGGTTCGACTTCTTGGGCTTTCATATCCGACGCTACACCTACCAGAATGACCGACCGAAGCTGTTGGTCACTCCGAGTCAGAAAGCAGTGGCGCGACTGAAAGCGAAAATTAAGGAGATGACTGACCGTAAACGGTTTCGGGACAAACCCCTACTCAAGTTCAGTGCGCTGAATGCCGTATTACGAGGATGGATCAACTACTTTCGCTATTCGAATGCCAAGAAAACCGCAAAAGACCTGGATTTCTGGGTGAACGAGCGGTTGTTTCTCTGGTTACAAAAGCGACATCGGCTGCCGCCGCGAAAGATCATCGACTTGTATAAGCAACGAGAGCATGGAACAAGAGATAATTGGGGCGTTCGTAATGGAAAAACAACGCTGTATCTCTATCGAATGAGCGACCAACCGATAACTAAATATCGGTCGCGCAACCCACCGAACCCTTACCTCGCTGGAGAAGGGGTGACAACGCTCAACCTTGCCGAAATGCCACAGCCTGAAGTCGTTTGGCTTGGTAATGCTGAGAACAACGACGAATGGCGCGAACTGAAAGAAGAGATCAAAGCAG
>NZ_JCACCM010000069.1:0-42110 GCF_059501405.1 Myxacorys sp. | reverse complement strand
GAAAGCCTCTTGTTGTCTGGCTTCGACTACTGCCTATTTCCGATTAAGTCTATTGTGTGGCGTAGCGGGCGCGATCGCCATCCATTTATTGATCAGCAGGGACGCGAAATAATGAATTTTCTGATTTCAATGACGCTCTATGGCATTGCTGCTGGTGTTTTACCCGCGTTCTTGTTTTTTGCAACATGTAGTGTATTTATTTACACAAATGCTAATGCCACTAATACATTTGAGAACGCGTTGATATGGATAGGTTATACATTCTTAATTGGTGTTGCCATATTCGTTGTCTTTCAGGTTGTTATTACTATCTTCGCTGCGATTAAAGCGTCCAGAGGGCAGTCTTACCGCTATCCTTTCTCGCTAAGATTTCTAGGCAGTTAATCAGTATAATAAACCTAACTTAATTCAACCCGTCTTCCACACCAGTCTTCCACACTATTGATTTATGTCTGACATTCGAGTTGCGATCGCAGGAACAGGGTTCGGTCAAAAAGTCCACATTCCAGGCTTTCAAGCCCAGTCGCGGACGCGTGTAGTAGCGGTCTACCATCGGGATTTAGAGAAGGCGAAGGCGATCGCTCAAACACACAATATTGCTTATGCTAGTCAAACGCTAGAAGACATGGTTGCGCGATCGGATGTCGATGCGGTCAGTATCTCAACGCCGCCATTTTTGCATTATGAGATGGCGAAAACAGTATTGAATGCTGGAAAGCACTTGTTATTAGAGAAACCGACAACGCTAAACTACACAGAGGCAAAAGAGCTTTATAACTTGGCGCTCAAGCAGCGAATAGCGACCAGCATGACCTTTGAGTTTCGCTTTGTTCCGGCATGGCAGCATTTAGCAGAGCTTCTGTCTCAAGGATATGTCGGACAAAAACGACTGATCAAAATTGATTGGCTGGTGTCAAGTCGAGCCGATGCCAGCCGCCCGTGGAATTGGTATGCTCGCAAGGATCAAGGTGGTGGTGCGCTGGGCGCGATCGGGTCTCATGCATTTGACTATGTTGCGTGGCTATTCGGTTCGGTGAGGCGGCTCTCAGCCCACCTCAGCACCTCGATTTCAGCCCGCCCTGATCCAACGACTGGAGAACTGAAACCCGTCGATTCGGACGATACCTGCACCATCATGCTGGAATTAGCAGATGGAACGCCCTGTCAAATTTGCCTCAGTTCTGTCACAACCCAAGGGCGCGGGCATTGGGTCGAAGTGTATGGCGATCGCGGCGCGCTTGTTTTGGGCAGCGACAATCAGAAAGACTATGTTCACGGTTTTAAGCTGTGGGGAAGTCAAGGCGGAAAAGAGCTGACCGAACTCGACATTCCCAAGCGATTGGCATTTCCTCAAGTGTTTCCTGATGGACGCATTGCCCCATTCATTCGCGTGGTCGATCAGTGGGTGCTAAGCATTGACCGACAAGAAACGTTGCCGCCGTCGCTGAAAGAAGGCGTATACACTCAACTGCTCATGGATTTAGCGCACGAATCGAATGAAACGGGAACGTGGGTGACGGTTCCAAGCTAAATCCAAGTCAATTGCAAAGCCAATGTTTACAAGTGGCGTTCAGCAGTTGTGCGGCTATTTGCTCAAGATGACGCTATTCATCATCATGAGCAAAGCGATTGTAAAGGAAATCTAGAGCATGGTTGCGGAGTTTGTAATACTCCGGCGTTTCCATCATCCGGGTCCGATTGCGAGGACGTCGGAACGGAATTTCCATTACTTCTCCGATCGCGGCAGCAGGCCCGTTGGTCATCATGACTAATTTATCTGCCAGAAATAACGCCTCATCAATGTCGTGCGTGATCATCAACACGGTGCATTTGTGGGTGTTCCAAATTTTTAGCAGTTCTTCCTGTAATTCTTCTTTGGTAATCGCGTCTAATGCGCCGAAAGGCTCGTCTAAGATCAGAACTTCTGGACAGAGAGCCAGGGCACGGGCGATCGCCACCCGTTGCTTCATCCCACCCGAAATCTGAGGCGGCTTCTTCTCCATCGCGTCGGCTAGTCCCACCATTGCCAAAAACTCTTTGACGATTTGGGTTTTCTCGGATTTAGATTTTTGGGGATAAACAACATTAACGCCCAAGTAAACGTTCTCAAAAACGGTGAGCCAGGGCAGTAAGGCATAGCCTTGAAACACGACCATGCGATCGGGACCCGGTTTCTCAATTGGTTTACCTTGTAACAGAACCCTTCCGGTGGTGGGTTTTGCAAATCCGCTCACCATATTGAGCAGGGTAGATTTGCCACAGCCAGAGTGCCCAATGACGCAAATGAATTCCCCTTGATTAACCGCAAGATTCACGTCTTTAAGAACCGTGTAATCACCAGTTTTGGTCGGGTAAACTTTGGAAACTTGGTCTACGACTAGGAAAGGAGCGGCCTCGTGTGAAAAGGAACGTTCTGCAGACTTGAGCGATGTAACCATTTGCGTTTGAGGGGGTTTAGTAGTTTGCAGGAATGGATCAGAATCAGAAGGAGTGAGCAGTCATGAATCAAGCGCAAGTAATTCTAGGCAGCCTGTATTCCTGGCGCTTTTAACGGCACATCAGCCATGTAAATGTCATGCTTGATTTGTAAATGATTCAGATAGGCGATCGGATCATCTGCTGTAAAGGTAGTGCCATCAAAGAAGTGAATCGGACCTCGGCTGTAGGAAATATCCAACTCCAATTCACGAGCCGCAATGCTAAACACACTCACCTTACAAATGCGCTCCAAAATTTCAACCCAGTTTCGGGGGAATGGCACCTCTCCCCAGCGAGCGAGTTGGGTCATAATCCACAGATGCTCGGTGCGGCTAGGACGATTCACGCCTGCGCCAAAGAACTGATGGTGGGCATACTCGCGCGGCGAAGGATGCAGTCCACAGGTGTTATGACTGCCATCACCAAGGTCAATGTATTCCATCTCACAATCGAGATACTCTGGACGAGACAGAATCATCCGAACTTCTTCTTGATTCGCTGGATTGGCGCAGTACGCACAAGCTTCAAGCAGTGCTTTCACCAATGCAATGTGAGTATTCGGGTAGGCATTTGCCCAATCTTCGCGAACCCCCAAAACCTTGCCAGGATGACCATCCCAAATTTCCAGGTCGGTTGCGATCGTATATCCAATGTTGTCGATCGCAGCCCGCACATTCCAAGGTTCACCAATACAATAACCATCAATATTGCCAGCTTCCAAGTTTGCCACCATTTGAGCAGGCGGAATCGTGGAGACCGTGACATCTTTATTTGGGTCAATGCCGCCCGCCGCTAACCAATAGCGCAGCAACAGATTGTGCATCGAAGCCGGATGAACCGCCCCAAAAGTATGCTGACGATCGCGGCTTTCTAGGAGCATCCGTCTTAAGTCAGCCAGGGTGATAATTCCTTGTTCGTAGAACCGCTTGTCGAGTGTAATGGCGTTGCCGTTGCGGGTCATCGTTAAGGCACTGACAACCGGCAACGGTTCCCCATTTAAACCACCTGCGGTCAACCAAACTGGCATTCCAGAAGGCATTTGCGCTGCATCAAGGTAGCTGCCCGCAATCCCATCCTGAATTCCGCGCCAACTGGACTCTCGCACCAAATTCACAGCATCCAATCCGTGATGCTCAAAGAATCCCTTTTCCTTCGCGATCACGACCGGAGCCGCTGCCGTTAAGGGCACAAATCCGATTTCGAGATTGATTTTCTCTAAACCGTGGCGTGCAATCGCCGTAGTTTTTCTGGCTCTCAACTTCTTGATCTGCTTTTGTTGATTCAAGAAATAAATGATTTCACTTCGGTAACTGTAGTAATTAGGATGATTGATCACTTCCATGCGTTTTCGCGGACGCGGCAGATCGACGTCCATGATCTGCCCAATTTTAGATTGAGGTCCGTTCGTCAGCATGACGATGCGATCGCTGAGCAATAGGGCTTCATCCACATCGTGCGTCACCATAATTGCGGTGATATGGCTCTCTTCGCAGATTTTCATCAGTTGCTCTTGCAGGTTTCCGCGAGTGAGCGCATCCAATGCTCCAAAGGGTTCGTCTAACAGTAAGAGCTTGGGACGAGTAGCCAGGGCACGTGCGATCGCCACCCGCTGTTTCATTCCACCCGATAACTGATCCGGTGGTTTATCTACTGCATGGCGAAGCCCAACGAGATCAATATTGCGTTCAATAATCTCATTTCGTTCTGCCACTGATAGATTGCTCAACACATTATTTACAGCTAATGCAATGTTTTGGCGAACGGTCATCCAAGGGAGTAGAGAATAGTTTTGAAATACAACCATGCGATCGGGGCCTGGACGCAGGATTTCTTCACCTTGAAGCATCACTAATCCATCCGTGGGCAAATCCAATCCTGCAACCATATTTAGCAGGGTGGATTTACCGCAACCAGAGTGCCCAATCAGTGAAATGAATTCGCCTTTTTGAATTTGTAGATCAATTCCTTTGAGAGCAACATATTGCCCACCATTTTCTAAGGAGAAGGTCTTCTCAAGACTCTCAACTGTTACAAAAGAAGTCATGATGGATTGCCGAATGAAGAACAGAACAGGACGTAAATCAGTAATGACAATGTTGAGTGGAATGCCGATGTTGCGCGGGATGCCAATATTGAGTGAAATGGTGCTGAGTGAAATGATTATCGCTGGCTCTGCGGCAAAATCAAGGTCTGCACCCATGCCATCAGGCTATCGAGCAACCACCCGACTAAACCGATATAGACCAGGGACACGATAATCTCACTAATCTGACTGTTTTGATAGGCGTTCCAGATAAAGAACCCAATTCCGACAATTCCAGACATCACAATCTCTGCGGCAATAATCGCTAGCCATGACAACCCGATTGCAATCCGTAACCCTGTGAAAATATAAGGCAACGCGGACGGAATCAAAATTTTGAAGAAGTACTCCGTTCTCGGGAGTTGCAAAACTTGAGCCACGTTGTTGAAATCTTGGGGAATCTGCCGGACGCCAACTGCCGTGTTAATCAAAATCGGCCAAATCGCAGTAATGAAGATTACGAACAAAGCGGCAGGCTGATTCTGTTTTAATGCAGCAAGTGCGATCGGTACCCAGGCAAGCGGCGGAACGGTGCGTAAAATGTTGAAAATTGGATCAAGTCCTTTCGACAAGCGCTTGTTCAAGCCCACTAAGATTCCGAGCCCAATGCCCACAACAGCAGCAAACGAATAGCCGATCGCAACCCGTTGCAAACTGCTAAGAACTTGCCAAAATAAGCCCTTATTCGTGCCGCCGAAGTCGAAGAACGGATACAAAATCAAGACCCACGTTTCTTGAACAACTTTAATCGGTCCTGGCAAGTCGGTTGGCAAAATCATCGTCAGAAGTTGCCAAATTAACAGCAGAACTAAGATTGTTCCAAGCGGTGTTGCAATATCGTCAAGCCGTTGTTTTAGCTTCTTGTCGAGAATAAAGGACGGTTTGTTGAATTGCTTCCGAGCAATAGTCATGATTTTTTACTCCTATTAACTGCATAATCATGGATATGTTTGAGAGCGAATTGCAATAATTGCCAGATTTTCGCTTACCTTGCGTTAGTTTTCATGCTTCTTTATCTACTAACGTCTTATGCTCAAATCTCTAAGCTTTCTTGATCTTCAAACTATTTAGATAAGCTTGAGGATTTTCTGGATCAAACTTGACCCCATCAAAAAATTCTTCAACGCCACGAGAGGTGCTGCTTGGAATATCAGAAGCTGCAAGGCCCAACTCCTGTGCTGCTTGCTTCCAGAGGTCTTCTCGGTTGACTTGATCAATCAATCTCTTAGCATTGGTCAACGTTTCTTTGGGCAAGAAGTTCCAACGAACGCTCTCAGTCAAAAACCAAAGGTCATGGCTCTTATAAGGATAGGAAACACTGCCTTTGCTATCCTTCCAGTACAGTACCGCCATCGAGCGATCGTCGATCGTTCGTTCTCCTAGGTTGTACTTACCCATTAATGGCTCAGCTATAACTGCTTCTGGCATGTTGAAATATTCTCGTCCAGCCAAGATTTTAGCCATTTCTGCACGATTGTTAAAATCATCACACCACTGTTGTGCTTCCATGATTGCTTTCAGAATCGCTTTCGTAGCTTTGGGATGGCTATCTACCCAATCTTTTCGCATTGCAAAGTATTCTTCGGGATGCGCTTTCCAAATTTCAGCCGTGAGGGCTGCAACAAATCCTGTCTTATCTGCAACAATTCTGGCAGGCCAAGGATCGCCCGTGCTAAATGCATCCATTGCTCCCCGCTTCATATCGGCAACGGTTTGCGCTGTCGGAACGGTCAACAATTCCACATCGGTATCTGGGTCAATGCCTCCTGCTGCTAACCAATATCGAATCCAAAATTCTTGGTTGGCGCGAGGAAACGTATAGGCGGCTTTGAATTGTCCGCCTTGGGACTTTAGACCGCTAAAGAAGGCCGTTTGATCCGCTAGCTTTAACCCAATGTTTTTACCAATGTGCTTGCTTGCGATCGCAATTCCATTTCCTTGAGTATTCAATTGCGCTAACACAAACATGGGAATCTTAACGTTATCGGTAATGATTCCTTCCGAGATCAGATACGGCATTGGCATTTGCCACTGACCTCCATCAATTCCGCCTCCAGATGCACCAATTTTGACATTATCACGAGCAGCGCCCCAGTTCGCTTGCTTATCTAAAGCAATTTCTCCCATGCCATGTTTAGCAAAAAATCCTTTCTCTTTCGCAATGATTAAAGGAGCAGATTCCACGATGGGAAAATAGCCTAATTTAGCAGTTTTAACTTCCGGTTCTTGCCCTGCTTTTACACCAGAATCTGCATCTGCAACAGGAGCTGCTTGGGTTCTACCTCCCACTAGTTCAGCAGGCGGATTACCTAGACAACCTTTCAAGAAAATTGAAGATGCAGTGGTTGCACCTGCTGTATAGAGAAAGCGCCGCCGGGACATGGCAGACGAAAAGCGTTCCATTTCTAACTCCTAACTACAATATCGGTAGTGAACAGATTGATTGCTGATTAAAGACAATCAAATTTCGCTCAGCAAATCGCTTATAAAAACGCGTTTTCAAGCGGATTTGCTGAATGTGAAATATTTAAAACACGAAAGTCTGATTCGTCAGAGTAATGCATCTCAACGACGCTCACTCCAGCTCAAAATACCGGGCAGAAGATGACAAGAAGTTAATAGATTAAGGGAGTTAATAGATTAAGGATTAACGCCCTTAAATTTTGCAAAGAATAGACCAGCACTGGCAGTCATTGCTTGAGACTGTTAACACGTTCAGCTAATGAAATTAACTGATTTGTTAAAAATCAAGATACTCTGAATTTCTCTGAAAAGTCCAGCTATCTGGTGGTCGTTAAGACAAGATTTCTCAAATCCACTACATAGACTAAGCTCTATGAATATTTAGATTTGGATAGAAAACGTTGCCACAACAGCACTTTGCAGAAGCACCATAACACCGCTTTATAGAGGTCATCAATTAATTCTAAATCTGCGGGCAACTATATCTTCAGAGCCATTTAAGATTCACAGTATCTAATTTAGATGCGTTTACCCTACTGCCAGGTCAACATTTGACAGTGCGGACAGTAGTAGAGCCGTCGTCCCGCCAAGATCTCTTTTGCGATCGCAGTGCCACAAACAAAACAGGGTCTACCTTCACGATTAAAAACATAGTGACGGTAATCGCTTCGTTTATATCCCTGTGACTTT
The DNA here is from genome assembly GCF_059501405.1 of Myxacorys sp. Lineage (NCBI taxonomy): Bacteria > Bacillati > Cyanobacteriota > Cyanophyceae > Leptolyngbyales > Leptolyngbyaceae > Myxacorys > Myxacorys sp. The sequence continues at coordinate 34,396 of NZ_JCACCM010000069.1, read as the reverse complement.
AACTGCAATGCTAATTCTAAATTATTAGTAATGCCTTTAGTTTGATAAGACTGATAAGTAACAGATAGCACAGCTGATGCTAACGCACGAATTTGTGCAACAGAACAATCAATCGGACGTAACATCGGATAAACTCTGGCAACAAACAAGATTTCGCTACGAAGATAATTGCCCAATCCACCTAAAAAATGCTGATCTAAGAGCAATGACGGCAACTGACGCCGATAAAACCGCTTCTCCAAAAACCGCAACTCAAGCTGTTCAATAGTCACTGCTTGATCCAGCACATCCACTTCGATTCGACTCAAAAATGAATGATGAGGTAAGTCTTCTTCCCGCAAAACCTCAATATCTGACGCGCTATATAGCAGTGCCGATTTTTTAGCGGTATGAATGGCAAGCCGAAGCTGCCGATTGGTCTTAGGGTAAGAGCGCAATCGCCGCACAAACCATTTTCCGTAAAGCTGGTTGTGGCTGTAAATGTAAAGCTGATTCGAGAAGCACATCAGCATTCCCTTACCGCGAGTCTTCACAGCCGTCACCCGCTCACCCACAAATGCTTCTTCATAAGGTTTGAGATGCTCAAACGCGAAAAATAGGTCTATGATGGGTTGATCGAGGAGTGCAATTGCGATCGTGTCTGCCGCCAGCCGAATTTCAGGACCTTCGGGCATAAATAGTAGGAGTGAGGGATGTAATAGAGAGCATTGCCCCACTTCCACGCAGGACGATTACGAGAACCCTACACAAAGATCAGCGCTCTCAAGATCATTATCCTATTTCATCCCTCATCTCTCATCCCTCGATTTGCGTTAGCCTATACCCATGTTAGAACTTCACTGTCACACAACCTTTTCCGATGGAACGCTAACGCCAACAGAGTTGGTAGACGCGGCGGTAAAAGCAGGTGTTAAGGCATTGGCAATTACCGATCATGATACAGTTTCCGGTTGGGATGAAGCGCTGAATGCCGCTCCTGCCGAATTAGAGATCGTACCGGGACTAGAACTCAGCACCGTGTATAACGAGCGATCGCTTCATGTTCTGGGCTTTTATCCCGATCGAGAACAGTTAATTCCGCCCTTAGCTCAACGACTAGAAGGGCGTAAGCGTCGCGCTCAAGCCATGCTAAACAAGCTGGCTGACTTAGGCTATCCGTTGGAATTGCCTGATATGGGAGAAGGCATGGCTCCCGGGCGTCCACACATTGCCACCATGATGGTCAAAGCGGGGTATGTCGAATCTTCGCGGGATGCCTTTGATCGCTTCTTAGCCGACGACAAGCCTGCGTTTGTGCAGTACGAAAAATTTAGCACAGCAGAAGGAATTGGGCTTTTGCGATCGTGCGGTGCAGTGCCGGTTTGGGCACATCCCTATCTGTTTCGAGGGGGTAGGGTCGAAACGATACTGCCCGAGCTTGTAGACGCTGGGCTCATGGGCTTAGAAGTCTATCATCCAAGCCACACCCTATATCAGGTCGATAAACTGAAAACTTTGTGCCACGAGTATGGCTTACTAATGACCGGAGGCAGCGACTATCACGGTCCCAATCGGGAGACAAAACGCGATGAATACTGTGGGCTCAACCGTTTGCAGGTTCCGTTAGCGTTGCTAGAGCCGATCAAAATGGCAGCCGTGCGCTCTTCTGAAGCATTACATGACAAGTTGCAAGCCGCGATGCCATTGGGTGCGTTGACCTAAGGTTTGAACGTTTGCCAAAAAACTGAATAATTTCTCCGGATGCGCCGTCCCTCTCCAGGTATAGAGGAATGGTAGATGCACCCTGATGATTCACCCCTGGCTTCGCGGCTGGGGGCTTTTTGTAGGTTTATGGTTCAATGAGGGTGAACGCAAACGCCATCACACACTATGACGGCTCCTCTCCATCAGCTTGATCCACTCAATCGTTTCTCCGATCGCGCGGCGGACTACGTTAACCATCGTCCGAGTTACCCACCTGACGCGATCGCTCAAATTCTCTCTGGCTTAGGAGATCTATCTCAATTGGTCGTGGCCGATATTAGCGCGGGAACCGGAATTTCATCGCGCTTGTTTGGTGAGCGCGGTTGCCGCGTTTGGGCAATTGAGCCAAATGCCGCGATGCAAGCCGCAGCCGAACCTCATCTTAATGTCGAGTATCGCTTAGGAACCGCAGAACAAACGGGCCTAGCGGATCAGTCCGTCAATCTAGTAACGTGTTTTCAAGCGTTTCACTGGTTTAATCCAGAAGTGGCTCTGACCGAATTTCATCGCATTCTTAAACCATCTGGGCGGTTAGCATTAGCGTGGAATGGTCGCGATCGCAGCGATCCATTTACCAACGAATTTGGTGAACTCATGCGCCAGGTTTCAGACAAGCATCCCGCTCTCGATCGCTCTGAAAGCTTCCCCGACCATTCACTCTTTCCAACCGTGCAAGACTACAGATTTACCATCACACAAGTTCATGATTTAGCAGGATTGATTGGTAATGCAAAGAGCCGATCTTATGTTCCTCGCGCAGGAGCGGCGTATGAGAAACTGCTGAACGACCTAAAGGCATTGTACGATCGCTACGCAGACCCTCAAGGGCGAGTATTTCTGAAGTACCAGACCACTGTGTTCATTGGCGATCTACCCCAGTAACCTTTCAGGTTAGAGAAGATATAGGTTAGGGAAGACAAACATGGTGACTTCACTCATCAAAAGGTCGAATCTGGAAACTTGGGTATTGAATTCACACAACCTACACATAACCTACTAACCCTTATCCTGACAGTGAAATCTTGGGTGAAATGCGCGGATCGCACTCTTATTCATGACATCTTTAGTACAGGCAAATGCGGACATGCCGCCCGTATTTGCTTTTATATATCTCCCGGCTCTTGTCTTAGAAGAAGCTTCTCAAACCCGCCTTGGTCTCCGTGGTTCTACAGCCAGCAAAAATCCCTCCATCTTTACTTCAAAAGTGGAGGGATTTTTGGTTCGACAAGAAACAACTCGGACTAGCCGCCCGCGATCGCAGGAATGATACTCACTTCATCCCCGTCGTTCAGCTTAGTGTTCTCGTTCTCAAGAAATCGAATGTCTTCGCTGTTGACGTAGAAGTTCACAAAGCGGCGGAGTTTGCCTTGGTCATCGCACAACCGCGCTTTGATACCAGGGCAACTGCTTTCTAGAGATTCTAGCAACTCAGAAATATTGCTACCGTTGCAATCTACAACGGCTTGATCGTTCGTTAGCTTTTGAAGGGGTGTCGGAATCAGAACTTTGACCATAACTAGGAGGAATGAAAGATTGAATTACAGAAATTGAATCATACCGGATGAAGCTGCCAGAAATTTCTTCATCCCGTCATCTCTAGACTAAAACTTGCTGCCACTCCAGGCGGTCTAAGGTGCGCGATCGCTCTAAGGCACGCTCGAAGCTCTCAAGTTTTGGCTCGATGGTCAAAGGTTCGCCGATATAGCCCTGAATGGCCTCTTGAGTTTTCAGACCATTACCCGTGATGTAGACAACTGTGGTTTCATCAGGATTGATTTTGCCCGCTTCTACCAATTTTTTAAGGGTTGCGATCGTGGTTCCGCCTGCGGTTTCGGTGAAGATGCCTTCGGTTTCAGCCAATAGCTTCATTGCGTCGATAATCTCGGCATCCGTAACAGATTCAATGTTGCCGTTCGTCTTTTGAGCAATATCGATCGCATAAACTCCGTCTGCCGGATTGCCAATGGCGAGAGACTTGGCGATCGTATTTGGCTTAACTGGAGAAATAAAGTCGCGCCCTTCGCTAAATGCTTGGGCAATCGGAGAGCAGCCTTCCGCCTGAGCGCCGCTAAACCGAACGGGCTTCTCATCCACTAAGCCAACTTTGACAAACTCTTGGAATCCTTTGTAGATCTTGGTAAATAACGAACCCGACGCCAACGGTGCAACGATGTGATCGGGAAGTTGCCAGCCCAATTGCTCAATCACTTCATAGCCCAGCGTCTTAGAGCCTTCAGAATAATAAGGACGCAGATTAATGTTGACAAAGCCCCAACCGTGAGTGTTGGCCACTTCAGAACAGAGGCGATTCACCTGATCGTAGTTGCCGTGAACGGCCATTAGCGTTGGATTATAAATCAGCGTCCCCAACACCTTTCCCGCTTCTAGATCAGACGGAATGAACACACAACAATCGAGACCGGCATGAGCCGCGATCGCGGCTGTTGAGTTTGCCAAGTTTCCAGTACTAGCACAAGAAACCGTGGTGAAGCCTAACTCTCGTGCGCGGGTTAGCGCAACCGACACAACCCGATCCTTAAAACTGAGGGTCGGCATGTTCACCGCGTCATTTTTGATGTAAAGCTTCTTCAACCCCAACCGCCGAGCCAGACGATTTGCTTGCAGCAGAGGAGTCATGCCCGTTCCGACGTCGATCGGGTTCTCGCTAGTTACAGGCAGGAAGGGACGATAGCGCCAAATCGAGTGAGGACCCGCTTGAATCGTTTCGCGGGTCACTGTGCGCCGCAAGAAGTCATAGTCATACTTCACTTCCAGCGGGCCAAAACACAATTCACAAACGTGGGTCGCCTTCGGTTCGTACTCTGCACCGCACTCTTTACACTGGAGTGCCTGAAATGCGGTCGTTACGCTGTTTATCGCCTTGTCTTGTGTTGCCTGGGCCATGACTGAAAATTCCTTCTTACAAACGCTTTGTTTCTGTGATTTTGCCGAATCCTAACACGGCAAAAATACTGAGTCAAATAAAGCCGACTTTTTTTGTCGGGATTGAATCAGCATAGATCACAGACGCTTTTGAGATGGACTTTTGATATGAAGTTGTCAGGAGAGAACTCTATATAGCAATGCGATCGCCCCTTTTTACCCTCCGCTCACTGGTGGAATGAACACCACTTCGTCTCCCGACTGCAAAACAGTATCAGATTGAACAAACTGAAAATTGACACCGAAGCGAGTGATATCGCGCCATTGAGCTAATTCGGGGCGATCGCGGATCAAGCGATCGCACACTGTCTCGACTGTGCTTCCTTCTGGAAGGTCGAACTGAAGTTCTGGAACGCCGTAAGCATCTTGATAGGCGGCAAACAGTTTGACCGTGATTGTAATGACAGACATAAGAATTGGGTACGCACTTAACTTAAATGAGGGCGACAGTAAAAATGAGAGGCTACTGTTTGTGATTTGAAAACTTTGTTGATTGAAGACAATGTTGAGCGAGCGTTTGACTGACCTAAATGCGGGTAAAATGCCTTCCGATAACAACTACTGTTACTGGGATTGATAGTTCTGATAACAGCATCAAAATTTGAAAAATATCTTCCTAGTTTTTCATAAAAACCAGACGTTAGAGTGACAGCTTTTTAGGGCGCGATGAGTACGCTATAAGTATTGTCCCTTCTTTTCCTAAGACGATGGATGCAGCTAGAAGCCCGTCCCAACGGATTGATTACCTATTGCGTAAGGCTGACTATGTGAACTGGCATCGTCAGCAGAGTAATCAGCAGATTTTGCGATCGCAGCAGGGATTTAGTGAGATCACGCCGTCACGTCCTCAACCCTGTCAAGGCTGCGCTAACTATCACGGCATTAGCTACGGGTACACCCGTTGCAATCGGGCAATGCTGGTTTGTGGCTTTCATCCTTATGGCTGGCAACTAGAGTCAGACTGTCCAGATTGGGAAAGTAGTTGAAAGAAGCAATTCTACGATCTGCGCCACTAAGTTCCGCAGCTTGCTAATTTTAGAGAACGTCATTTGGGTCAACGCCTGTGACCTTAAATAGTCCATCAGCTTTTCTTTCTGCTGGCGTTCTGCTTCAGCACGCTGGCGTTCCTCCTCAATCAGTTCTACTGCCTAGGGGAGCAACCGCTCTGTCGCGTCCCACCAGCGTAGCCAATAGCCTGTTAGCCCTTCTTTTGTGCCGCGCCAAGTGCCCAAAAACAAGTTCATTGACGGCACCCAATGGCGACCATTCGAGTTTGGAAGTTGCAGTTCGTAGCGATCGTTCTGAAGTTGATAGAACTCCAGCAATCCCACCTCTGGGTCAAAGATGACATAGAGCGGAACTTTGAGAATCTGCTCGTAGAAAAACCACTTTCCAGGCGGATAAGTGCGTTTGAAGGAATATTCTCCGCCCTCGGTTTCTGATAAAAACTCGATAACGATCGCAGGCACGTCTCCTTCAGCATGCGGAGTGTAGCTTCTGCGAATTTTTGGCGTTGCAAGTGGTGACACAGAAGGCACGTAAAGCCAGTCAGGAGCTTTGACCACAATTTGGTCATTCACCGTCGCACAAAGTCCAAAATTTGAAACGATCAGCATCTGCGGCTGAATGAACCCATCGAGTTCTAAACTTTCTCGCAGTGCCCTGGCCAAGAGGGGCTGTCCTTCATTGTCCACGGGATCATCCTCTAACACAAAATCGCTGGGCAAGGGTTCCCAAGTGATTACGAGTTCATTGAACGGCTTTGCTGCACGAGTTTGAGTTGCCATTGCTCTCACCCTTTTTGAAGCGTTTTCATTTTAGTGGGTTGAGACTAGAACATTTGATTTCAACTTGAAAGCGTTCTTTTGTCTTAATTTCGTATGAGGAATGTCAGGTTTAGAATAAGGATGACAACCTTGAAATGTTTTGTAAGAATATTCGGTCAGCAAGAAACGGATGTTAGACTGAAGGCATTCATCATAATTCCGACCGATTTACCGGGAATAGGTTTTGTCTTGGTAATGGGCAATCTGCTAGTTTGGTTGCCCATTACCAATTGTTGTCTCTAAGCGATCGCAGCAGATTCATGGTTATTTCTTCACAGCCGACATCCACCGACCGCAAGCTTTCTAAAGTAGAAGGCATCAAAGACCGCAGTAATCTGCTGCGGGAACCTATGGCATCTGAAGTGTTGCTCGACACGACCCACTTCACAGAAGATTCCATTCAACTGCTCAAGTTTCACGGCTCGTATCAGCAAGACAATCGGGATAACCGTGTCCGAGGGCAGGAAAAGGACTACTCGATGATGCTAAGGACTCGCACGCCCGGAGGGTTTGTGCCACCGCAGCTTTATCTGACGCTCGATCGCCTGTCGGATCAGTACGGCAACCACACGATGCGGATTACGACGCGGCAAGCGTTTCAGCTTCACGGCATTCTCAAGAAGAATTTGAAGCAGACGATCGCCGAGATTGTTCACAACATGGGATCGACCTTGACCGCGTGCGGTGATGTGAACCGCAACGTCATGTCTCCGGCTGCACCATACCGCAATCGCCCGGAGTATGATCTCGCTCGCACCTATGCGAACAATGTCGCAGATCTGCTTACACCGCAGTCGGGCGCATATTACGAAATCTGGCTGGATGGAGAGAAAGTCGTTTCTGGAGAAGAAGATCCGGAAGTCGTTGCCGCACGGAAGCGCAATATCAACGGCAGCAATGTAGAGGGTTCGATCGAACCAATCTATGGTCCTCACTACCTGCCGCGCAAGTTCAAAATTTGCGTCACGGTTCCGGGCGATAACTCAGTCGATCTGTTCTCGCAAGATCTCAGTCTTGTGGTGTTGACGAACGAGCAAGGTGAGCTTGAAGGCTTCAATGTATTTGCAGGTGGTGGTCTAGGGCGGACTCACAATAAAGAAGAAACCTTTCCGCGCCTCGCTGATCCGATCGGATATGTTGATAAAGCCGATGTGTATGATTTGGTGAAAGCGATCGTCGCCACTCAGCGTGACTATGGCGATCGCTGCGATCGGCGTCACTCGCGTATGAAATACCTAGTCGAAGAGTGGGGCGTTGAAAAATTCCGCGCCAAGGTTGAAGAGTATTTTGGTCAGAAAATTGAGCCTTCCAAGCCATTACCTCAGTGGAAATATCTTGACTTTTTGGGTTGGCAACAGCAAGGCGATGGCAAGCTGTTCTTAGGACTTGCGGTTCAGAACGGTCGGATCAAAGACGAAGGAGATTTCAAACTCAAGAGCGCTCTAAAGCGAATTGTTGAGCGATTTAATCTACCGCTCAAGTTAACGCCGAGCCAAGATGTGATTCTGTTTGATATTGATCCGGCAGATAAAAGCAAGATTCAAGCGATTCTCGATCGCGCGAAAGTTATTCGTCCCACCAAAATCGATCCGTTAGCCCGCTACTCGATGGCATGTCCGGCGTTGCCAACTTGCGGACTGGCAACAACCGAAGCGGAGCGCGTCAGTCCGAGTATTCTGGCTCGGGTGCGATCGCTATTAGATAAAGTCGGCTTGCCGAATGAGCATTTCTTCCTGCGGATGACGGGTTGTCCAAACGGATGTGCGCGCCCATATTTGGCAGAATTAGGGCTTGTTGGCAACGGCCCGAACACTTACCAAGTGTGGATGGGTGCAGCTCCCAATCAGACCCGGTTGGCAAAAGTGTATCTAGAAAAATTGAACATTGATGATCTAGAAACGGTGCTTGAGCCTGTGTTTACCTACTTTAAGAAAGAGCGTCAATTGGGTGAAAGTTTCGGTGATTTCTGCGATCGCGTTGGTCTTGATGCGATTCATCAATTCGCCTCAACCTATTGATGTCAATTTGATTTTCTGCTGCATAAATGAGGGCGTCTACAAACGCCCTTTTTTGGCATTATGGCAATAGCGTAATCGTGGCTTTTATGACTGCTACTTCGATCAACCTCCAGCTAGCGCCCGGTCAGAAAGTAACGCTCCAACCTGTGTCGTGGCAGAGGTTTGAAGAGATTTTGGATGAACTTAGCGATCGTCGATCGTCACGGGTTGCCTACGCAGATGGAATTCTAGAGATTATGGCTCCTTTGCCAGAACATGAGCGCTCAAAAGTCGCTATTTCAGATTTGGTCAAAATCGTGCTGCGGTTGCAAAAGCGACGCTGGGAGCCGCTTGGCTCTACAACATTTAAGCGCGAGGGAATGGCAGCAGGCATTGAACCGGACGATTGCTTTTATATTCAAAATTACCAAGCCGTAATCGGTAAGGATCGGATAGATCTATCGGTTGATCCACCGCCTGATTTAGCGATCGAAACGGATGTTACATCTAAAACAGAACGGAATGCTTATGAAGCGTTAGGCGTGCCAGAATTGTGGATTTACAGTAGCGGAATGTTGTCAATCAACATTTTGGATCAAGGCCAATACGTTGAATCTCAATCGAGCTTGATTTTTCCTGAGATTGCGATCGCAGCTCTAATTCCGCAATATTTACAACGCGCTAAAGAAGTTGGCGTCAGTCAATCACTTGAAGAATTCGAGATGTTGCTTCAGAACTCGATTTAGGACAGGAGAAAAGCTTGGCTCAGCTACAACGGTTAGTGTTCACCGCCTCGCAATTACATGCTTCGATCGTCATTCTTACACCCGAGCAGCAGCATTATTTAAGTCGTGTGTTGAGATTAAAATCGGGCGATCGCTTCATTGCAATGGATGGACACGGCAACAGTTGGTTCGCTCAATTGCAGGGCGATCAAGCCACCCTGACCGAACCTGTTGTTTTTGAATCTGAAGTCCCGATCGCGGTGACGTTGATGTTAGCGTTACCCAAAACTGGTTTGGATGATGTCATTCGGCAAGTCACCGAATTGGGCGTCGCGTGTGTTGTGCCTATTATCAGCGATCGTACACTGCTTAATCCTAGCTCTAACAAACTAGAACGTTGGCGTCGCATCGCTCAAGAAGCCGCTGAACAATCTGAGCGGCAATTTGTGCCAACAATTCTCGATCCGCTATCTTTTGCAGCCGCGCTAGAAACAGTCGAAGCAGAGCAACGCTTGATTTGTCTGGCAAGAGGAACGCCACCGCATCTGCTTCAGTGCGTGTCTGCGGCCCGCTCAACTTGTGTTGCCATCGGCTGTGAAGGCGGCTGGACAGAAGTGGAAGAAATGAGCGCGATCGCACACGACTATCAGCCTGTTTCATTGGGTCGGCGCATTCTTCGAGCCGTGACAGCACCAGTGGCAGTCATGTCCATGATTGCAGGAGCAGTTGAAATAGGGATGAGGGATGAGAGATGAAACGATGAAGAATAAGATTAACTGAAATGAACGGGGGAGATTTTTGGGAAAGCTGAAGTTGTAGGGAGACGCTAGAACTCCTCATCCTTCATCCCTCATCTCTTCCCATGCTGGATCAAATCGCTGCGGCCTTCGATCGCCAAGAATATAAAACGGCGGCTCAATTGCTGAAAACTTTTCTAAAAGAGTCTCCTCAAAATCCGTGGGGACGGTTCTATCGCGGTCGATTGTATGAAGCGTATGGAAACTGGGAGGGCGCAAAAGAAATTTATCAGCACGTCTTGCGCGACGTTCTCAATCCTAAAATTGCGCTTCAAACCAGACAAGCGCTTCAGCGAATTCATGACCTAGAACAAGCAAAGCATCAAGCCGCGATCGCAGAAGCAACGGCTAATCCTGAGAACGCTGAACTAGGAATGCTGGTGCTTGAAGCCATGCCCCCAGAGGCTAAATCGAAAGCCGCGATCGCATTTGCTCAGATTATGAAGATCGACGCCTACACTGCCCGTTTGCAGTTGCCAAACAAAGGCTGGAAACTCTACCGCATTGGCGCGATCGGAGAACTGAGGCTTTACGGACAACAACTCCAAGCAGCAAACATTCCTAGCTTTTGGGCAACCGTGACCGACATTCAAACTCGCTCAGTATTTCAGGTCCATAGTTTTCAAGAATATGAGCCTCACGCCCTTGCCCTGTGCGAAAACGAACATGGGCAACTAGGTACACTCAAATTCGACTGGTCAGAAGTCAGTCAGCGCGTGGAAGGAATGCTACCGATCTATGAACGGGTGGTGGACATTACCCCGCGTGAAGGGATTCAGCGTCAGCGCAAAGAACAAACTCAAGATTTTGCTCGCATCTGTGACCTCCATTTACCTGAAAGAGGCTGCATTCTGAGGCTTTGCGATTGGAAGTACAACTTTGATCAGGGTATCGAGTTCGCCGCTTTAGGAGAGAACGTGATTGAGCTAGATCAAGCCGTCAATCGCATTCATTGGAATAGCTTAACTTCGTTTTTGAGTCAGATATTGCCCAGCCAACCCGTTTGGTCAGAATTCACGAGTTTTGCAGAAACAGTAATCGATTTTCCAGTATTGCTGCAAAAGTTACCGTCCAACATTCATCTATTTGGGCAAGACATTAGCCTCTGGAATTCAGCGTTTCATCTCTATAGCAATCTTGCAGCCGTTCGTCGCACCTAAGCTCTTGTAAAAGATTCTAAAACAAAGATCCTAAAAACTATTGAAGGGTTCGACCGATACGGCGAACCCTTAGAACAGTAGTTTTGTTGGATTGTAGCTGGTTCAATGAATAACGTTCAATCACTAACTAAGGTGGACTACTTCGCTACAGAATTCATCGGGTAGTGATGTTCCAGCCTGTTCAGACTGTAGTTTTAGCTAGACGTTTTTTCCTAAGCGATCAGAATGTGGAGTGTAAGGTTAAGAACTGTCTAACGCTAAGAATCAGTGATGTCACTACCAGAATCGACCGTTGCGATTTGATTAAAGCAGGAGGCACAAGCCTTAATCTAAGAATGTTTGAGAAGCAAGTTGGCTTCCTGTGTGCCTGCATTTAAAGTAGCATTCGGCTAAGCTGCGATCGCGCTTGTTTCACCAAAGTTAACATCTGTTTATCTGCCGCAACGATCGGCCAACAAGCTTATGATCTAGCGGCGGAGTGCCTCCCATGTAGAGGGACCGACAATACCATCCGGATCAAGGTCAAATCGGCGCTGAGCCTCTTCTACTGCCGATAGAGTTTCATCTCCAAATACTCCATCGACCTCGCCACTAAACGCGCCAATCGCCCTTAGTCTTGACTGCAAGCCAATCACTGCTGCACCCCTCGCTCCCTTTCTCAGAATTGGATAAGGCTCATAATCAGAACCCGCTGGAGCTGGCAAATTTGGAACTGACGAATTCGGAAATTGAGATGGAGCCGGGAGCGCACTAATAGAGGTCGGCGGAAACAGTTTGTCCCAGGTTGCCTGCCCAACAATGCCATCTTGATCTAGACTAGCCGCTTGCTGAAACCGAGTCACTGCTTCTGCTGTACCATCTCCAAACACGCCATCTACATTGCCGTTAAAGAATCCGAGCAACTTTAGAGTCGCTTGCAATTCAGTCACCTCTGCTCCTTGGCTGCCTTCTCTTAGTAGCGATCGCGTCACGCCTCCGGTTTGGCTCAGCGCTATGGTTGGCACTAGACAGGTTGGCACTAGACAACTGATGGTGAGTACCCCGACTAATAGACTGTAACGCCGCCACACTGAACCTTTCGGTGTGGCGTTACGTCTTCGAGCTACAGACATTGCGGGCAATTTTCGCGGGAAGTCCATCTAATTTAACCTCAGCCAATGGAAGAACATGAGAAACCGATTACGGTTGCGATCTCTTTAGGATGCGCCCAATTATAGAGGGTAAAATCCAAATATAGCGCATTGTTTCCAATAAATTAGCCAAGAACTACCACATATTGAGATTGCCATATTGAAATTTTGGGTGTCTAGGGATTCAGTTTTATCAGTGAAGAGCAGCCGCGAAATCAATCAAATCGGCGAAGATTGAACTACAACAGTTACGGTAGAGCGCTTTAATCATGCAGTATGGGCTTCTCAAACGGTTTCAGGCAACCCTGCTCGGAGCCGCGATCGGCGAAACAGTCGGGCAGCAGATCTCATCCACATCTCGTCTGGCAACGTCAGCCTCCAAACAGGTTTGCGCCACGAAGTCCAATCAATCGCTGATTCCTGTAACTCGCTTTTATGCCGAGTCGTTGATTACCCCGCAGCGTGTCGAGCAGCCGTCTGATCCGATCTTTCAGATGCCGCTTAACACTGCCGAAGCCGCGATCGCGCTTCTTCCCGTCTTTCTGTTTTTTCACGAGGACACCCGGAAACTGCGGCAAAATGTGCAAGAGGTGCTGAAGGTTTGGCAAACCGAGCAACCGTCGTTGCCCTATTTGCTTGCGATCGCACACACTATTGCTCAAGCGCTGCTAGAAACGCTGAAAGCACCAACTTGCATTCCTGAAATAGTGGCGGTGAGCGGAATTGAGCAAGGGTCAATGCTGGGATTAGCACCAGAGGCACACGTTTCAAAAGAAACACTCCAGCAGGTTCAAACCCTGTTGGCCCAACCCATAGGTTTGGAGGACGCCGTAGCTTCAATTCTGGCGGTTCAGGCTAATTCAGCCAGGCCTTCAGACGCTTGTGTTGCGATCGCGCTCTACTGTTTCTTGAGTACGATCGGAGACTTTCGGCTTTCAGTCTTGCGGGCAGCCCAAGCCGCCTACGAAGCTCCGATCGTCTGTAGCCTTACAGGGGCAATGTCCGGGGCGTACAACAGTATGATTGGAATCCCCGTTGAGTGGCGACTCAGCACAGGCGATACTCAACAAGCGACGCTGCACCTAGCAACCCAACTCTTGGCTCAGTGGTCTGGAGTTCATGACCTTAAGCGGGCTACTTCGACTACACTGCCGTTGGTTGCTGCGCCGCATGTGATCCGCGTTGGTCACAAATCTTGAAACAAAGCTCGTTTTTTGAGCGCCGTTTCTATAATGAAGCGAACGACGAACTTAAAGATAAATGTGAGATGAACGTGGTGTTGAAGAATCGTTAAGGAATTGAGACCTGACGTTTGGTTGCGGAGTCTTGGTATCAGAAATGCATCTAGGAAGCGCATCGATTTTTATTTTTTCTATAGAAACTTGTTATCTATAAAAAACATTGAAGGAGTCAATCCATTTCTACTGCCTTAGCCTTGGCGTCATCACTTCCATTCGGACTAATATTCATTAACGTGAGACGTTTGCGACTATGCGATCTTTTTGGTTATTGACTCGACAACTCCAACAAGCGTGCAGTGATTGCGGTCTACACCTGCATCGCGCCGTTTCGGTGGATCAAATACAGTATTTACTGGTTTCTATCACGTCGTTCAGTCGGGTGAAGACGCTTCGCAAACGATTGAGAAAAGCTGGCGTCCCTTCTAGAATTCCTCAAAGATTGGCAGAGCCGATCGCGCTGACCCTCGCCGCTTTATCCCTCACGAGTGCCTTGGGCTATGGCTTTTACAATCAGCCTCAACTTAGCGTCGGTAAATTTGCCCCTCAGACGATTGAAGCGCCAGCCGATGCCACAGTAGAAGATAAACAGGCGACGGAAGAAAAACGGAAAGCCGCTCGAACCGATGCAATGGCGGTTTGGATGGTAAATTCGGCAACGACTGAACAGATTCGGCAGGAGTTACAGGCCGTCTTAGCGAAGGGGAATCAACTAAGACAACAAGTAGGAACGCTGCCTGCCGATACGCAGTTGCTCTCAGAAGCGACTCAGAAATACCTACGCCGTGCCGAGGAGTGGGAATGGCAACGGATTTTAGCCCTGTCTGGGCAACCTGCCGCTCAAAAAGACGCCACACTCTTTAGCGATCCGGCTCAGCTCAGCGCGATCGCAGAGCTACAGCAACATCGCACGGTTGAGAAGACTTTTTCAATGCTGGTGAGCCAAATTACTCAAGCGCGGCAGCAGTATGTTATGACCCTTAACACACTGCAAACACCAGTAATGCAATCTGTGTATGACTTTTCGGTTCTAGACATTCCAGAACCAACGTGGCAGAAGATGCAGAATGAAGTGATTCAAATCAGCAATCGCATGCTGACGCAAGGCATTCCGCCGGGCTTGCCCCCGAGTCAGTTAGAAGCGGCGATCAATTTGAATCTAGAGATTGCGACGCCGCCAGAAACAAAAGCGATCGCGGCCAAACTTCTGTTAACCACCCTGAAACCCAACCTAGCGAAAGACGAAGAACAATCGCGAGTTCAAGCTGAAAAAGCGGCGCAAGACGTTCCGTTAGAACAGATCGCTGTGCATCGAGGCGAGGTAATTGCAGAGGTCGGAGAACCAATTAGCCGTCAAGATTTCTTAATCCTGGATTATTTCCAGTTGAGTCGTCGAGAAACAAATTGGGTCGGCTTGGTCAGTTTTGGATTTCTCGTAAGCGGAGCAGTAGTTTTGTTCTGGCAGATTGAGCAGCGATTCCATTCGGAAGGGTTGCGTCCTCGCGATTATGGGCTGGTCTGGCTTATGACGGTCAGTACGCCAGTGATCGTGCTATTGGGCATTCCTGCAACCAATCTACCCGCGATCGCGCTGTTGATGAGTACGTTCTACGGCCCGTTGTTAGCGGTTCCCCTGGTTGGATTTTTGAGTGGGCTGATGCCGCTTGGAATGACAATCGGCGTGAGTCAATGGCTACCTTGCGCCGCCGGAGGATTGGTAGCCGCGATTTTCGGCAGACGGATGCGATCGCGCGAAGAATTAGCATGGCTGGGGTTAGCGATCGGATTGATTCAAGGCACGCTCTATTTACTGATCGGAGCCGTTTCTGGCGTCGTGTGGTATGGTCTCATCCGGCAGGCGGCGATCTATGCATTGCTAGGGTTAGCGTGGAGCATTGCGGCAAGCGGAATTAGTCCCTATTTGGAACATGCGTTTGATTTGGTGACGACGATCCGATTGGTCGAACTAGCCAATCCCAATCGTCCGTTACTCAAACGACTTGCTGCCGAAACGCCCGGAACGTTCCAACATACGTTATTTGTGGCGAATTTAGCAGAAGCGGCTGCTCGTGAATTAGGCTGTCATGTCGAACTGGTCAGAACAGGCACGCTTTATCACGACATCGGGAAGATGCATGATCCGCTCGGTTTTATCGAAAATCAGATGGGCGGAATTAACAAACACGATTTGATCAATGACCCGTGGAGCAGCGCCTGTATTATCAAAAAACACGTGACCGAGGGGTTGGTCATGGCGCGAAAGGCGCGGTTGCCGAAAGCGGTGCAAGCATTTATTCCTGAGCATCAAGGCACGATGACGATCGCATACTTTTACCACCAAGCCAAAGAACGGGCAAAAGCCGACCACACCATTACCGTGAATGAAGCAGATTTTCGCTACGACGGGCCTGCGCCGCAGTCGCGGGAAACAGCACTGCTGATGTTAGCAGACTCGGCGGAAGCGGCACTACGATCGCTGAAAGAGGCGACACCTGAAGAGGCGTTGAATATGATCAATAAAATTTTGGGTGCCCGTTGGAAAGATGGTCAGTTAGACGATTCTGGGCTGACTCGCGAAGATATGTCTAAAATTGCTGAAGTGTTTGTGCGAGTGTGGCAGCAGTCTAATCACCAGCGAATTGCTTATCCAAAGGCTTGCAAATTGTAGAGAGGATGAGCGTGCTATTGAGCTTTCGCGTTTAGCAATTTTAGCTGCCCATTGAGAAATATTTTGACTTCTTCTAACTTGATTTCTATCTAAAGAGATAATGAATTTAGTCTCGTCAAGGTCTGAAGCCAGATACACGAATCTATATTTGCATCAGACAATGCACACGATTCCCTCTGAGTATAAGTAAAATCAAACTATCAAAGGTTCTATGGCAAGTCCTATCGAATTCAACTTGTTTGCTCCCTACAACAAGGGAGCTGCGATCGTAGGTTCTTTTTCCGATTGGCAAGAGATTCCAATGCAGAAGGGAAAAGATGGATATTTTCGAGTAACGGTCGATTTAGAGGATGGGACTTACCAGTACAAATTTCGCGTGCAGTCGAAAAGCTGGTTTTTTGAAGCCGATCAATGGGTTGATGTCACCGATCCTTACGCAACTAACATTGATGGTCAAAGTGCAAGCGAAAATTCTATCGCGCTGATTAAAGATGGTAATCGCATCGTCGATACTTACGTTTGGAAAAACGATGGTCATCCGTTGCCTGCCGATCGCGAACTGGTGATCTACGAAATGCACATCGCCGATTTTTCTGGCGGTGAAGATGATCCTAAAGTTCGCGGACGCTACGTAGATGCGATCGCAAAGCTCGATTATCTATCCGAGTTAGGTGTGAATGCGATCGAGCTAATGCCGGTCAAGGAGTACCCCGGTGATTATAGTTGGGGATATAATCCGCGCCACTTTTTTGCAACAGAATCGAGCTATGGCGAAACCGCTGATCTAAAGCGCTTTGTAGATGAATGCCACGGTCGCGGTATCCGCGTCATCATGGATGGAATTTACAATCATTCTGAATCTTCTTCGCCGCTCACACAGATTGATCATGACTATTGGTATCATCATGAGCCACGCGACCCCGATAACAACTGGGGACCTGAATTTAACTATGAATTCCACGATGAGAACTTAGATACTTTTCCGGCTCGTCGTTTTGTTGGCGATACCGTTCGCTATTGGGTTTCCGAATTTCATCTCGACGGCATTCGCTATGATGCGGCTCGGCAAATTGCCAATTATGATTTTCTGCATTGGATTGTGCAACAAGCCAAAGAAGCGGCGGGTGAAAAACCGTTTTATAACATTGCTGAACATATTCCCGAAACTACTAGCATTACCAATATCGATGGCCCGATGGACGGTTGCTGGCACGATAGCTTCTATCACTGCTTGCTAGAACACATGACGGGCGAGACGTTTGATTTGGATCGGCTTAAGGACGCGATCGATTGCAAACGCCAAGGCTTCATGGGCGCAACCAATGTCGTCAACTACCTGACCAATCATGATCACAGTCATGTGATGGCAGAGTTGGGCGATCGCCAAATTCTAGATGAAGCTGCCTTTCAACGCGCAAAGCTCGGAGCCGCTGTCCTCATGACGGCTGTGGGTGTGCCTCTAATTTGGATGGGAGAAGAATTTGGTGAGTACAAGCACAAAACCCAAGAGCAAGCCAAGATTGATTGGACGTTGTTGGGGGGTGATCTCAATCGTGGACTGTTTGAGTATTACAAAGGTCTAATTTTATTGCGGAAGGAAAATCACGCGCTCTATACCGAGAATGTAACGTTCTTCCACGAGAATTCAGACGGCAAGGTGCTGGCATACACGCGGTGGAATGATGAAGGCTCGCGGGTAGTGGTGGTGGCCAATTTCTCGGAGCAGTTCCTAGCGGGATACACCGTGGCTGATTTTCCAGAGAATGGAACCTGGCACGAGTGGACGGGAAACTATGATGTCGAGGTGAACGACAATGCTCTGACGACCGACCTAGGAGCGTTTGAAGCAAAGGTGTTTGTTTGGCAATAAGACGCGGATTGGCAACGGATTTGATAGTGGATGTAAAGGAACAGATAGGTTCGTCTATTCCATTTACTCAGTGAATCTGTTGCCACTTTAAGTCAAAATCAATTGCCTCTTTTGTTGTACAAAAATCTCCGCTTCCTTGAAGGAAGCGGAGATTTTTGTACGCAGTTTTTGGGATTCACGTATTTATTTACAGTCCAACTACGACACCTTGGTCAAACTCTTTGACGAAGCTGTTGTCGCAGTTGTTGAAATCGTTTTGCGCGATGATGCGGCGGTTTCGTCTGGGTTAGGCGGTGCACTAATGACAAGCTGATTGGATGAACTGCTGTCACTCATGATCGACTGAGCCAGCATCCGTCGATATAAATCACTCAATTGAGCTGCTACTCCTGTCCAGCTAAAATTTTGTTGCACTCGTTCGCAGGCGCGTTTTCTTAACTTCCTTGCCCACAGTTCATCCGTTAAAATGCGCTCAATTGCTGTAGCAAAGGCAACCTCATTTTGGGGCGGAACGAGCAATCCTGTCTCTTCAGAAACAACGCTAAACTTCAGCCCACCCACATTAGAGGCAACAACCGGAGTGCCGCACGCCATTGCTTCGATCGCAACTAATCCAAACGGCTCGTAGTGACTTGGAATCACGCAGACGTCGGCTGCCGTGTAATAAAGCGGTAAGAGATCGTGTCCGACTCTTCCCGCAAAAGTAGTGTGATCTGCCAATCCTAATTGGTTAACGAGTTGCTCAATGCGTTGGCGTTCCTGTCCATCCGATTTTGTTGGATCGCTACCACCGACGATCACTAAACGTAGATTAGAGGCGTCTACAGCATTTTGTTTGATTGATCCAGCCGCTCTCACGAACGTTTCGATTCCTTTGCGCGGATCGAAACGGCCCACATACAGCATGACCTCATCGGTCGGATTTAAGCCAAGCTGAATCCGGGCGTCTGCTTTTGGAATGGCGTGGAATCGACTCACATCGGTTCCGCACGGAATCACTTCGATGTGTCCCAAACTGGAAACGAGCGATCGCAGCATCTCGGCTTCTTGAGGACTGGTTGCAACTGTGCAGTGCGCTTGTTCCAGAATTGCCTTTTCAACTGCTAATCGAGTATCAGCGATCGCAGGACGATCGGGAACCGCCTCATACTTCACAGCACCGAGAGAATGATAGGTATTAATCAGCTGAACGTTATGGGTCTTTTGCACTTCTAACCCAACCCAAGCTGACATCCAATAGTTGGTGTGAATTAATGGATAGTGATGCTTGGCTTGATACTTCTGGAACTCCTCAACAAACTGCGGCATGTACTCAAACAAGCGATCGCGCGGGATAAATTCTTCCGGTCCAGCGCTCAACCGAATCGTGCGGCAATATGGATTGTGTTGCACGATCGTTGGATCGTCTGCATTCGCTTTGCGGGTAAACATATCCACTTGCCAACCCAGCTTCGAGAGGGCTTCACCCACTTGCCGCACATACACGTTCTGGCCGCCTGCCTCTTCTTTTCCAATCTCAGCAGCCGGATCGCCATGATCCGAGATCAGTGCGATCGCCTGCCGACTGGGCGTGTTTGATCGGGACGTAAAGAATGTCGATCGCAACCCTGTAGAACCATCATTTAATGACTTTCCGTTCACAAATACCATAACGTTCACCTCATGAAGACAAAGTAGAGGCGCTAGGAGAGGGCACAAAGCCGCTACACCTCCTGCCTCACCTGAACAAAACACGGGTCATCGAACTTCTTGCAACCGTAGGTCAGCAGCAGATTTTAAGCAAACGGGGCTGTCTATTGGCCTTGTCTAACTAATGTTTCCGCCCGTCTGCCCTGCCGATTGCAAGCCGTCTATCGGAGCGCCAGAAGATTCCCTAAAAATGAGGATAAAAAAAGGCGGATGCCTAGACCCACCTTCTTAATTCCGTTGATCTGACAGTGCACTCAAACTCAATAAACGACCATTGTGTTTAAAGCGTTCACCAACTAACTGACGATAAACCGCCTCATAACCATTGGTCATGCGCTCGACGCTAAAGTTGTCAACCACGTGCTGACGACAGACGGCCCGATCAAGACTCGAAACTTGATCAAGGGCAGCAATGCAGTCATCAATTGACTCACACAAAAATCCACTCTTGCCGTGAGCAATGACTTCTGGGGCAGATCCCAAATTCATTCCAACCACAGGCGTTCCCGATGCCATCGATTCCACCATGACCAAGCCGAACGGTTCGCGCCAAGTAATCGGGAAGAGGGTCGCATAAGCGTTACCCATCAATGTGTTTTTTTGAATGTGGTTAGCTTCACCTAAATATTGAATTTGTTCACCGTCAATATGGGGTTTAAGTTCGGTTTCATAAAATTCTTCATCAACAATATCTACTTTTCCTGCCATCTTGAGCCGCCAGCCAGTACGCTTGGCAATCTCGATCGCAATATGTGGACCTTTCTCAGGCGACAACCGACCTAAAAAGGCAAGATAGGGAGGATCAGAGGGTTTGGAATAGAATTTATAGCTGTCTACATCAATCCCGTTGTAAACCGTTGAAACACAATTAAGATTTAGGCGAGCCTCTCGCTGTGCATCTGAGATGCTCACAAAGGGCTGAGTGCGAGCATAAGCGTAAATTTTCTCATTGTCCGAACTGAATACGCCATGTAGCGTATGAACGGTCGGAGTTTTCGTAAATTTTGCGTAGGGCAAAGCAGAACACCCCATGTGAGAATGAATTACATCAAACTCATGGGCACGCTCATAAACCTGCGTCAATTGCAGCATTTCATAAATTTGATACTCCTTTACGAGTGGATCAAGACGCACTGCACGAGCGTGAACTGATTCAAGTTTCGCGAGGGTGAGCGAATCGCCAGTTGCAAACAGCGTCACTTCATGTCCGCGTCGCACTAACTCATCGGTTAGCAAACTTACCACCAGTTCGATGCCGCCATAAGCTGGGGGGGGAACCCGCTCCCACAATGGGGCAACTTGAGCAATCCGCATATAAACCTCCTACAAGGTTAATGGTTCGGTAGCCTCATCACGAGTGAAAGCTTTACTTGCTAGATGCAGCAAGGTAGCTAAGCAATATCTACGGGAGAATCTGTTTTTTGCCAAGACGGAAATTTCGACTTGACATTTTAGACTTTACCTTTGTTCCTACGCTCGTAATATATAGAAGGCTACAAAATTGCATATGCAAAAGTACCGACCTGCTGATAGATTTACAGGGCGCTGCTAGACTGATTTTTTGGAGGCGCATCTCAGTCTAAATAGGTATTTCTATCGCCTTAAAGGCAGATTTATGTGTTCTCGAATTCAACCGTACTTCTACGTGTTCGGTTATTACACCTTTGAAGGGGGAACAGAGGGAGCAGATTTAAGTGCATCTTTGCGATTCTTCCGAAATTGCATTTTGCCTTTGTAATTTTTCTACTTCCACAACAAAACAAATAGTTTTGTTGTGGAAGTAGAAAAATTACCCAAGCTCTTCTATCCAAACTCTATAGATTTCGCTCTATAGACTCCCTTGGTAGATCCCACTATAAGTCCGTACGTTAGCGCAAAAAGAAACCGTTAGGCGATAAATCTGAGCAAATTAACAGAAACTTTGTCAACGTTGGTCAATTTAGCTCATACAAGCTACGTCAGTTAGAGCGCATTAGCAGTGGGTTAACCCGTTTTGTAGCAGACTTCAAGGTCGTCTCCTTGGCCCGTTCGAGTGGTCCCTGCGTTGCTCTAAGGGAACCATCTTCTGCTCAGCGTCTTATTCTTTTTCTCATCCGCCAAACCATACCACTCGCGATCGCAGCACCCAAAAAAGTACTGGGTTCTGGAACTGGGGTACTACTCGTATCTTGGTAAGGCAAAGCATCACCGTGAAGTGCTTCTCGGGTTCGCAATCCTGGTCTGCCGGCGATTCCATCGTCGATCGCGATTCCTTCACCATTAAAGTCCGGTGGGAACTCTATATCGAGGGTGAGATTGTTTCGCTCGGTGGGAAACTCAAAGAGTAGGCGGATTGCAAAAGGGTCACGAGAATGGGTGCCACTTGCAACTCCTGGACTTCGTGAAACAGTAGGTGAACTAGTAGCCAAAACAGTTCCCGCTGGGTTGCGCAGATTGATTTGCCAGTCAGAAAAATTAATCACTTGTTCGTATTTTGGAGGAAGACCTTCAGCCGAGTAAGTGCCATCAAATGAACCCCCGACAAATGGAGCCAGATCAGGATATAGCTGAAGAAAGTCGGGTGAGCGTGGAGCTGAGAACTTTCCTGAGAGGTTGAAGTCAGCAGCACGGACGGGCGCGATCGCTAAGGTGGTCAGCGCTGCGAAAGCAGCCATGCTAGAGATAAGAGATTGCGGCAAATGTTGTAATTGCAATGTTGTTCCTCCGCGCTGGTAGAGTTTGCACTGGGACTTTGCACTGAGAGTTAGAGAGTTGAAGTTGAAATTGCGAGAGTTAAAATTTCAGCACCAATCAGACTTGTTAGGTTTGCTGCGTTCCCTCTCAGATCTGTTGCACGAGAACCAATTAGTGTGTTCAAGCATTGGCTACTAATGTTGAGAGATTTGCCTCATCAGAATGTATGCCTAAAGGCGGAACTATCTAAAAGATTTATGACCTAAATAAATTGAAGATCCGTTAGCTAAAATAAGGGAAATTAGCTTAATTAAGGTGGATCTTGTGCTGTTTGCGGTAGCGTTACGGTTACGGTTGTGCCTTGATTTGTTTTACTTTCAATTTGAATGTGTCCGTGATGATTTTCCACAATGGCATGAGCGATCGCTAATCCCAACCCCGAGCCGCCCGTTGCTTTTGTTCTTGCCGAATCAACCCGATAGAACCGATCAAACAACTTCGGCAGCGCCTCTTCAGCAATGCCAACTCCGGTATCAATCACTTTGACTTGCAGGACAGAACCATTAGAGCGCTTCGGACGAGTTACATTTAGTGCAACCGTTCCGCCTTTGGGTGTGTATTGCACCGCGTTGCTGATTAGATTTGTAAATAGACGAGATAGCTGATCGCGATCGCATTGCGTCATCCAGTCAGCTTCATCTTTGAGATCGAGCGAGAGTGCGATCGCTTTTTCTTCCGCCACTGTTTCTTGTTCTTCTAACACTTCTGCTAACAAATCACTCAGATCAACCGTTGTCCAATGGGGTTGGACAATTCCACTATCTTGTCTAGCAAGAAACAATAGATCATCTACTAGTTTCCCTAAGCGTCTTGTTAGGCGTTCTACTACCTGTAGATGATGACGTTGACTTTGCGGATCAGGGTTTGGATCAGAAAGTGCAACTTGAACATTGGTCTGAATGACTGCGATCGGGTTTCTCAACTCATGAGAGGCATCGGCTGTAAATTGTTTTAACTGTTGGTACGATTCTCGAATCGGCTGCATCGCAATGCCGGACAAAAACCAACCAATTGCAGCAACAATGCCGATCATCATCGTGGTTCCAATACTCAGATCGAAGACGAGTTGACGAACAGGTTTGGTCACTTCAAACCAAGGGTGACTCACCCGCAAATAGCCCAATACTTGCCGCCCAATCTGCACTCGCTGCGTTACCTGACGCAGCAATTGCGTTTCGGAGACATGAACCGTCTCACCTGTAGTATTGACATGTAACGGAACGAAAATCGGCTCTGCAAATGTAGACCACAACGTTTCTCCGATAGGACTAATCCATTCCAAATCGATGTGATCATCTTCTAAAGCAATGGCATTATCCCGAAAACTTTCTTCTACATTGACGCGAATCTGAGTGCCTTCTGGTTGAATCACCAGCGATCGCTGGACGACTTCTACAACGTGATCTAAGGTGTCATCAATACGCTCAATCAAGGTGCTGCGAACATAGAAGTAAACTCCGCTTGCAAAAACGAGCAGAAGTACCGCCGTAATAGTGGTATACCAGAGTGCGAGACGGCGACGGGTCGTTTGAAACATCAGGGTTAGCAAGATTCGAGGTCTAGCCTCTATTACACCTCTATTATTACAACTTTAGATCTTGCCCTATTTTTAATCATTTCAGAGGTAGCACATCGGGCAAATGCCTTCGCTAAGAACAAAGGAAAATCAAAAGTTCATTTACTACATCTGTTATCGCATTTGCTGCCAGTTGAGAGCTGTTTCTGGACTAAAGAACTGAAGAATGCACACTGTGATAGCGTTATCTTTGAGATCTATTTTGATGATCTATCGGACTGTCTCAACTAATATCACTCCTCATGACTGTCTCGCGTACCATCTGTCTGGGCTTCTTAATGGTGATTACGACTGGCACATTGCTCCTCATGTTGCCTTTCTCGACTACTAATGGCTCTTCGAATTCCCCTATCATTGCCCTATTTACCGCTACTTCCGCAGTGTGTGTGACCGGGCTCTCAATTGTTGATGTCGGGAAGTTTTACTCGTTCTGGGGACAGTTGTTTATTGTCCTCTTAGTGCAAATTGGCGGCTTGGGGTACATGACGGCAACTACCGTCTTGCTGTTAGTTTTGAGAAGACGATTGGGATTGCGAGATAAAATTGCCGTTCAGCAATCGTTGGATGTAGAAGGATTGTCTGGACTAGCAGGGTTGATACAGTCGATCATCGCCACGACCCTGTTTATTGAAATCACGGGCGTTCTGCTGCTGATGCCGATTTTTCTGCCCCAATTTCGCGATCGCCCCGCTTTAGCCTTGTGGCAATCGATCTTTCACAGCGTCAACAGCTTTAACAATGCAGGCTTTAGCCTATTTTCTGACAACTTGATTCAGTATGCCAGCAATCCTGGGTTGGTTGCGATCGTTACCGGGCTGATTATTCTTGGGGGCATCGGCTATCAAGTGATTATGGAGGCCTATTTGTGGGGGCGCGATCGCTTCAAGCGGTTGCCTTGTAAACCAGTCTTTTCGCTCAACTTCAAAGTCGCCACTAGTACAACCCTGTTTCTATTAGTAACGGGCACCGTTGCCATCTTCATGACCGAGTTTCGCAATTTCCAAACGCTAGGAAGCATGGATTTATCGGGAAAAGTCTTGGCGGCTTGGTTTCAAGCGGTGGTCCCACGAACAGCCGGTTTCAATACGATTGACATTACTAAGATGACGAGCGCAGGATTATGCATCACAATCTTGCTGATGTTTATTGGCACAAATCCGGGCAGTACGGGCGGCGGCATCAAAACAACCACACTACGAGTGCTGGTGAACTGTACCAAAGCTGTATTGCAAGGCAAAGAAGAGGTGCTGTGCTATCATCGCCAGATTCCGACTGCCTTGATTTTTAAAGCGATCGCAGTGTTGATGGGATCAACTGCAACGGTGCTGATCGCGACGATTTTAATTACCTTAACTGACCCTGGGGTTGACTTTATTCGCATTGTGTTTGAGGTTGTTTCTGCCTTTGCAACGGTAGGGCTTTCGGCAATTGGAACCGCAAATCTATCGGTTCCAGGGCAACTGGTGCTTGTTCTAGTGATGTATGTCGGCCGGGTTGGAGTCTTGCTGCTGGTAGGCGCAATTTTAGGCGACTCTAAACCTAGCTTTGTAAACTATCCTGAAGAAAATTTGCTTGTCGGTTGACCCATTCAAACTATGATTGGATCTACCCCTGTTATCTGTCGGTCGCCTCACCTTGTTGACGTGTCCTTCGGTAACGGTTACCCATCGTTGGCTTGGAGAAGGTTGTGAATCTGTCTTCACTCAGTTTCTTTCATAATCTGCGCTCCGATCGTCGGAATCAGCAGTTTGCTGTGGTTGGTCTAGGACGATTTGGGCGTGCTGTCTGTGGCACGCTGCATAGGGCCGGGCATGAAGTTCTGGCAGTTGATACCGATATGAGTCGAGTCGATCAGGCATTGTCTGATCGGATTGTCACCCACGCAAGGCAAATCGATTCGACTCAGCCTGCTGCGTTGAGAGAAGCTGGACTTTTTGAGCAAGATACGGTGATTGTGGCGATCGGAAACTATGTGCAGGAGAGCATCATCACAACGCTCAACCTAAAAGAAGGGGGCGTTCCTCATGTAGTGGCTAAAGCCTCATCAGAGATTCACGAGAAGGTGCTTAAGAAAGTCGGCGCCGATCATGTGGTTTTTCCAGAGCATGAAATGGGGCACAACTTGGCGCGAGCGCTGACAAAACCTGGCATTCTAGAGCGGTTTGATCTCGATCCAGAACATAGCATCGTTGAACTGATTATTCCTGAAAGTTTTAGTGGCAAAACGATCGCAGAACTAAAGCTTCGATCGCGCTATCGGCTGAACTTACTTGCCTTTAGTCATGACAGCAAATTTATCATCAATCCTGAGCCTGACACTAAGCTTCCTAGAGGGACGGCGATCGTCGTGATTGGGGCGAATGAGGACATTGACCAGCTTCCTGTTTAAGGGGATGAGGGAGGTCTTCGACTATTATTTGGACACCTTCTGTTTGGATACGTTCTGACGGCCTACAGGCTTACGAGGGACGGATTGATTACGGTCAGTACGGTCGCAATTCGTTGATTGGCAGATTGTGTAAAGTGGCCATCGCCAACAAAGTTACTCAGATTTGAGGCAGGCGCGATCGCATGCGTACTGACATAGGGAATGGCTTCTTGACCTAACCGGGGCAACAGCACTTGAATCAAATGATCCTCGTAACCTTTATCGTTTAGCACCACCACAATCGGGAATTTACCGTCTTGACGAGCTGTTGCCGCAAAGTCACTCACCATCGCTTGCAGCACAGATACCTCCTCTTAGCAAAGCCTTTATCAGAGTGAATTCCATTCTCTAGACGATCAAGATGTCGCTGTGCCCAAGCTCGTCGCACTAACCGTACGATCGCAGAGTGATCGAGCCAGTTCTTCTCAAATAAATTTCGATGAATGGGACGATCAGTATTAAAAATCAGTATTAAAAAGTAGCTGGCGTGCGTTTTTGAACAAAAACTAGTTGTTCAATTGTGTCAGAGTTTGCAAGATAAGCAAATTTTCATTTAGTTTTTGGTACTCTACGCAACAACTAGTTCTGAACGATTTTTGAGCATTAAAAATCGCTGGACACGGACTAACGGACTTCAATCTGCCGAATTCAAACTGCTATGGTAACTAGTTGAGTGTTTTGACCGTTAGAACATGTGGTGGTGTTGCATCAGGAGGATAAATGTAGTCAAACTGCACCAAACGCTGCTCATTTGGTTTTAACTGCAGCGTGACTAAGGGTTCGCCTTGTTGTCCACGTTTTTGCACCAAATGAATGTAGCGCGTCTGCGGTAAACCTTGATCGGTGTTGTAGCGTAGCCGCACTGTTCCTCGAAAAGAGGTCTGGTTGCCAGGAGGCTGCAAAAAGCGGACTCCTGCTTTTGTGTCTTCACGTTTTAGCGGCGTTTCAAATGCGATCGCAACCCGTTGAGGCTGATTGGTCGAATTTTGCAGAGGCAAGCTCAGTCGATACTCAATGGCATAATTGCCATGAGCTTGATAAGCCGTGTCAGGATAGCGCTTCACCATCTCAGCGTTTTGATTTTGTCCTGTCCCCAACGTTCCTTTATGTAGCGTACTCAAACC
The DNA here is from genome assembly GCF_059501405.1 of Myxacorys sp. NCBI lineage: Bacteria > Bacillati > Cyanobacteriota > Cyanophyceae > Leptolyngbyales > Leptolyngbyaceae > Myxacorys > Myxacorys sp. Next base: position 6,749 of record NZ_JCACCM010000069.1, on the reverse strand, counting down.
GTAAGAGAACGCCTCTCCCGCCTTTGGAATGCTGAGAGAACGGCTCCCCGGATCAACCACTTGAGCCGTCCATTGAGAACCCACCGCCACGCCTGCGACTCGTCCATAAATCACTGCTCCACTTTTCGCATCGAGCGGCGTCGGCGTTTTATCTCTTGGACTTGCCACATCACCTGTATTGAGCAAGGTTTGCCACTCCTCTAAGGTTGGCGATCGCTCAGCGCCAGTGGTGTCGGTTTTAGCAAACATACCCAAACTTGCCACATACACCGAACCTGTGCTGCGTAAACGCATCAACGTCGATCGCCCATTGATCGGCGGCGTCAGACCCTTTACCGGAATCGGCAAATTCAAAATCATGCGACTTTGCCCTGGCGGAATCACCAGTTGCGCCGGAAAAATGTTTTGCCGTTGCCCGCGTAATACTTCCCCAACCGCTCGCCCGCCTGGCCCTGCAAACACCTTGCCATCTTGATTGTCTTGATACGCAGGCATGGGAAGAAAGGGCGCATCTGGCTGGCTCAAATAGCTGGCGGCTTGCAGAACATCGATCGTGACGGGCTGCGTTCCCGGATTGTTGATCAAAATGCCGAGATAGAGGGAGCGCAGATTGCTCGGATCGCTCACTGCATTTGCAATGTGATGAGCGAAAATGTCAAACCGTCCGTTAAAAGCTTGATCGAGATGAGCAGAGGGAACGCGCTTTCCGGTGGGAGGAAGTGTAGAGAGTAAAATCCCTTCGGTCTGCACGACTTCTGGACTGTTGCTATTAAACACCAGTGTCGAATCGAGTTGACCCGGCAGCGATCGCACCGCTTGGGGTTGGACAATTTCTTGAGGAGTCGGAGCCGGGGTTGCTTGTGCCAAGGTCAACGGAAGGAATAAAACCATTACGAAGCGCGGAAGTCCGGTAAAGGGAGCGAAACTGATCATATCGGTTTAGAGACAGTGAGAGAGCATTCTGGTCATAGAAATCAACAGATTTCTTTCATCTTTGCTCTAGAAGTAGAAGCTGACGCTTGCTGTTTTGCACGATCGCCAAGAAGTCGTGAATCACAGTTTCAAGATTGTCATCTGTTAATACTGGAACGTGAATAAACAGACAACGATAGTTGGGATTCTGTTCCTGGCTGTGTTTGAGTACCGAGTAGTAAAGATAATTGCACACAAAGTTACCCGCATCGTGACTAACACGAGTGGCGACTTCTTGGGAAATGTGAGGCGGACAACGTGTGCCTTCAAGCAACATCTCTAAATCCAACTCAATATTCCATGTTTCACCTAGATGGGTTCCGGTTGACTCGACCGATAGAAAGGGCCGCGACTCTGCCATGCCGCAGCAAATCACAAGCTCTGGCTCCAACTTGGTGATCTGATCGATGACTGTTTGAGGGGCAACCTCAAAATCAACTAGAATCTTTTTGAGAAAATAACAATCGTCGCACAACACCTTTCGCTCAATCAGCGCGTTTAACAAATCATCAGACGAATTGGATTGCTGATGCGCTTCCCAAGTATCGAAGGATGTCAATAAAATTTTCATTTGTGGTGCTGGCTATACCCACTACAATTTACCCACTACAATTTTAAGTACTGCCACTAAGGATTGAAGCTATGTCAACGATCGCCGTGATTGACTACGATATGGGAAATCTCCACTCGGCGTGTAAAGGGTTAGAACGGGCAGGCGCAACGCCCACCGTAACAGATTCTGCGCGGGAGATTGAACGGGCAGATGCAGTAGTGCTTCCGGGAGTTGGCTCGTTTGATCCAGCGGTGCAGCACCTGCGATCGCGCCAATTAGAACAGCCGATTAAAGCCGCGATCGCAAGCGGTAAACCTTTCTTGGGCATTTGTCTCGGCTTACAAATTTTGTTTGACTCTAGTGAAGAAGGAACAGAGCCAGGACTGGGAATTATTCCAGGTGTTGTGCGACGATTTCGTCCAGAACCGGGGATCACGATTCCGCACATGGGGTGGAACCAGCTAGAGTTTACTCGCCCAGAGAGCCCGCTTTGGCGAAAGCTCTCAAGCTCATCTTGGGTCTATTTTGTGCATTCATATTATGTTGACCCGCTCAATGCAGATGTGACAGCAGCGACGATTACTCACGGAACTCAGACGATTACAGCCGCCATTTCAAAGGATAATCTGATGGCGGTTCAGTTTCACCCAGAAAAATCATCAACGGCAGGATTAGACATTCTGTCAAACTTTGTAGAACTGGTGCAGAAGCGTCCTGCGATCGCGGTGTGAGAGGATTGAAGAGAACTGCGAATGAGCGATCGCAAAGTGAGTTAAAAATCAATTCACGATGTCATGAGAGGGATCGTTAGAAGTGTCATTAGAAGTTTACGGAATTCCAACGTGCAGTACGTGTAAGAAAGCGCTGCAATGGCTGCAAACTAACGAAGTAGAGTACAAGTTTGTCAACACAAAAGACCATCCACCGACTCGCGAAATGATTGCAAACTGGGTGGAGACGTTTGGCACTAAGCCGATGCGAAATACGTCTGGACAATCCTATCGAGCGTTGAGCGACGAGAAACAAAGCTGGACAGACGAGCAGTGGATCAACGCCTTTTCAGCGGATGCGATGCTGCTCAAACGTCCACTTTTTGTCAAAGATGGAGCGGCGGTATTGGTCGGATTTAGAGCATCGGAGGACGAACTCCGGCAGACATTAGATCTAGATATTTGATCTACAGTAAACGAAATGCATTCTACAAAAAACTCATGACTTCAGGAAAAAATGTTCTCGGTGGTACGTTAGAAGTCTGCTGCACCTCTCCAATGACGGGCTACTACCGAGACGGAGTATGCAGCACAGGTGCAGGGGATGTTGGAATTCACGTGGTCTGCGCTCAAGTGACCCAAGAATTTTTAGAATTTAGCCGCTCCCGTGGAAACGACTTAATTACACCAAGGTCAAATTTTCCAGGGCTTAAACCTGGCGATCGCTGGTGTCTCTGTGCCTCGCGATGGAAGGAAGCATTTGACGCAGGCGTTGCGCCTCCAGTGGTGTTGGAATCGACCCATGCGGCTGCTATCGAATACATGTCACTGAGCGAATTGAAGCAACATGCGATCGCACCATAACATTTACCCTCACAAGTATAGAGGTTCCGTTCTATAAATTAGTTTTTATCTATCCAATGATAGACGTTGAGAAAGAAGTGTTCATTTAAGTTTACCTTCAGGTGATAAGGCAACAGTTTTACCAACTTCTGCTTATCGCATTTGTAGCGGTTGCTCAACGTTTAACCTGTAGGAGCCAGAATGATCGTCATTGAACGAAGTCGGCAACCACAATATCATCAAAGTTTTGCTCCCCTGAAGCTTGCAGAAAGAACTTCTTTCAAGGAATACCAAGCTGCGGTAACTCCACCGTGAATTTTTCCTTTTTATTTTTGAACGTTAAGTTGATGTTGGCATTGCCCTAGTCAACTTGAGCAAATTTGTTTTTTGTATTATAAAAGATTGCTGTACAAGCCAAGGCTGTGCAGCCTAAATTACACTTGTAAGCAATCAAGTGTCAGCAATCAAAGATTGAATTTCAAACTTAATCGAACAGCATCAAGATTACAAGCAGCCTCAACGGTGCTTAGTTTTCGGGCGCATGTTCACAGACAACTGTAACAATGTTTTCTTATCTTTTGAGGAGATAACTAATGACGATCGCAGATATTGTTTCTCTTCCGATTCTGAGCCACCAGAAGTTGGAAAGCCGCTGTCCCGTTTGTGTCTGCCTAACCCAGATCACAACGATCGCAGACATTCCGGCTATTCCTGTTAATAGCTTGTTGCTTTACACCACTCGATCGCAAGCGCTGAGTGCCCAGCGTTGTGCAATGCACTTGGGCTTCTGCGAAAATTGTGGTCATGCTTTTAATCTTAAATTCGATTCCAGCTTAATGGAATACAGCCAGCACTATGATAACTCGCTACATTTCTCACAGCGTTTTCAACAATATGCTGAAACTTTATCGCATCGACTAATCGAGCGACATCAACTTCGTCATAAAACTGTAGTTGAGATTGGTTGTGGTAAAGGCGATTTTATTAAGCTCTTTTGTCAACTTGGCAACAACTCTGGCATTGGTTTTGATCCAAGTTACGAGCCAGCACCCAATCAATCTGAGACTGAAAATCAGGTTGAATTTATTCAAGATTTTTATTCTGAGCATTACGCCAGCTACGATGCAGACTTGATTATTTGTCGGCAGGTGTTAGAACATATTTTGGATTTAACAACTTTCCTTAAAGAATTAAGACGAACGATTGAGCAACGGTCAGATACGGTTTTGTATTTTGAAGTGCCTAATATGTCGTTTATGATGCAGGAACTTGATATTTGGAATATCTTTTACGAACATTATTCTTACTTCACTTACAGTTCACTTGCTTACTTATTTGCCAATTGCGGTTTTATTGTGCATGAGATTGGCGAGTCATTTGGGCGTCAGTTTCTCTACATTGAAGCTAAACCTGCTGAAGAACCGCGTCATCTATCCTCTGTTCCTTGGATCGATCCAACCCAAACGCGAAATGACGTTGCAGGATTTGCTGAGCGGTATCACGATCGCATTGAGACCTGGCGAAATCAATTTAAGCAAATCAAACGTTCAGGTAAAAAAGCAGTTGTTTGGGGAGCAGGAGCAAGGGGTGTAACCTTCTTGAACACGCTAGGAGATGAAGCGCATGTCGAATATGTTGTGGATATTAATCCTCGTAAGCAAGGCAAATACGTTGCAGGAACAGGTCAGCAGATTGTTTCTCCCGAGTTTCTAAAAGACTACCAGCCCGACATTGTAATTCTCATGAATCCAAATTATCTGAGTGAGATTCAAGCTCAGGTTGCAGATTTGGATTTAGCACCGGGCTTTCTTTGCGCTTAATCTACTGCGTTTAATTCACTGTGGACGTTAGTCCCGAGCCATTCTTCTATCTAGAAGAATTACAGAAACCCCATCCTGTAAGCGGATGGGGTATTTTATTGAGTCTTCAATTGCACTAATTCTCTGGATAGGCCAACAACTCTGCGTACCCAGAGAATTGGTGTTGATTAAAGTCGAGTTGGAAAAAATCCAGAAGTGTGGCTCTACCAAGGTAATAGAAGATATGCCGACACCGTAGAGTACACACGATGGTTCTCGATCCGATTCCCTGCCCGACTTGCAATGGTACAGACGTTGTTCAACCGAGTAAAAAAGTTCAACCGAGTAAAAAAACAATCGCTATTCAAAAGCAACCGAGTCGAAACACTATTACTCCAGAAAAGCTGACAGATGTAATGTTCCGCGCGGAGCAAACAGACGCTAAAATCACTCGCAGCGAAACCCTAGAGGTGGGACGCGTCTTTCTCTTCACAAATTCTGTAGGACCTGCAAATCAACCAATTGAGGCGGCATTGGTTCTGATTCAGAATCTAGTGGCGGAGCGGTTAAGGGCAGAAGGGTTTACCGTTTTAGAAGTTCCGCGTGGGCTAGAATTGGCAGAGGCGATCGCGTGGATCAATCAGCGTGCGGTTCAAGGAGATGTTGCACTGTCGATTCAGACGGATGCGTTTTTTAATCCGGATGCGCGGGGTGCGAGTGCATTTTACATTGTGGGCAATCGAGAACGGCAGCAGCAAGCCCAACGGCTCCTGCAACAACTGGTCAGAGATGTTGCAGGATTGGCGAATCGAGGTGCAAGACCGGATACCGAAACAGCGTTGGGGTATCTAACATTTACACGGCAAGTCAGGATTCCCTCGATCGTTCTCACGGTTGGCTTTAAAACGAGTCCCAGCGATCGCGCCCTTATTCTGCGGAATCCCCAAGAAGTTGCTCAAGGCATTGTGAACGGATTAGCCGTTTGGAGCCGTGCATTGTCTGCACTTGCTCGTGTTTATTCACCAGTCAACGTTAGTGTGAATGGCTTAGTTAATGATCAGCAAGGCATTATCGTTAATGGTAACGCTTATATTCCGGTTAACAGTATTGCTCAATTAAAAGTCAACTTAGCGAAAATTCCGAATGCGAGACGGATTAACTATAGAAACACGACTTATATTCGAGCGATCGATTTACGAGGAGCAGACGTTTTCGTTGGTTGGATTCCAACAGCTCGCACGGTGGTTCTAGGAACGGCTCCGCGCCTTGCTCTCGACAAAATCGAACAAATTATAGGACGGGGGTATCTGTCGCGAAAGGCTCTAAAAGCGCTTCTCAAAAAGGTAAATCCGCAGGTATTGGAACAGTTTCCTGAGATTGTCGAACTGTACTTGGAGGAAGCCGCGATCGAAGGTGTCAATCCAGATATTGCTTTTGCCCAAGCTTTGCTCGAAACAAACTTTTTTCGCTTTAGCGGCAATATTCAGCCGAGCCAAAATAACTTTGGTGCGTTGAGATCGGTTGGCGGACTTGAAGCGGCCTCTTTTCCCAGTGCCCGCCTGGGGGTACGCGCACATATTCAACAGCTTAAAACCTATGCCAGTCTTGAACCCTTGGCTCAAGAAGTTGTGACTCCACGGTTTCGCTTTGTGATCCGAGGTTCTGCTCCCCGAGTTAGATTACTGAGTGGGCGCTACTCCGCCGATCCGATGTATGGAGAAAGAATTTTGGCGATCGTGAGACAGCTTTACCAGTCGGCAGGTTTACTTTGATTGGGATTCGATAAAGCCAAAACAACTCAACACAAACTACTCACGACGGTAATGTCAGGTTAACCGGAATGTAGAATAATCGTACTGGTTCAACGTTGAT
>NZ_JCACCM010000068.1:0-2100 GCF_059501405.1 Myxacorys sp. | reverse complement strand
AATTCACCGTCCTCACTAGCTTTCCAGCTTCTTAGTTTTGTCAGTCAAGCAGGGGCAACATCTTGAACCGCCGTCCCAACTGATAAGCGATTCACTTCTTCAGTGCCATAGATCCTTTGCTGAAGAGCATTTTGCACCGTTTCTTCCAGCGCAGCATCGACAACATTCAGCCTTTGGAGTTTCTCTTTCGCCTTGATTGCATCAATCATTGCCTCTAAATAGCGATGGGAGTCAAAATTTCCTTCAGACGAGGAAACTAGTGCTTTGATTTCACTCATTTTGGCTTCTTGCTCGCTGCTTCTGGCTAGGCGGTACTGCCAGAACGTAGCAATTCCTAAGCCTAGAGCACCGATTAACGCCATGCTGACTGTGATTGAAAAGTGCCGTTGCAATCGAGCATTTTGTTGTTCTTGGGCAAGCTGTGCTTCTATTGCTTGGATGCGATCGGCTTCTAATACTCGTTGCACTTGGCGACGATCGCTTTCAACTGAGGCTGCTAGAAATTGATGGTCTAGATCACTCAACCACTTTCCTTGCGACCACTGTTGAGCATCTCTGAGGGCTTGCCCACGCAATAGTCGTGACTCATCCTATCCTGTCGTTTCGTTGCAACCCAAACCTCTAGGGCTTGCGAATAGGGGCGTAACGCTCGTAGTTGCTGCTCAACCCATTGCAAATTAAAGACTTCGGCATAGATTCGATTTTTGACACTGAGATAGCCATCCCGCTTGATCACCAACCCAGAGAGAATAAGTTCGATCTGCTCTGGGCTATCGTCAGCAGCAACGGGTAGATGAGTTGAAGCCTCTACGGGTGTCTCCTGCCCCGCTTGCAGAATCTGTTGATAAATTCCCAGTAACCGTCCGGCTGTATCTTGACGACTAAGAATGCGGTTGCGAATCGTCTTCAAATGCTCTGGTTCATCTTGTGCTTCCCAGTCCTTGAGCAGTTTTTCTCGCACCATGCGATCGATCCAATAAGCCTCATGACCTGGAGGAATCATCAAAATTCCGTCGATTGCATCTTGGCTAGAGCGAATGACAAGCTGACAGAGTTTCTGGGTCAAAAAAGGCTGTCCATTCGTCCAATTCAGAACTTCCCGAAGCACCGCTTGAGCATTGTCTGCTTGGATAGCTAGTCCTTTGGTCAAGGGCTGTGCTTCTGCCAAGGTGAAGCCATTGATTGCGATCGCCGTTCCTAAGTTGAACGGGGTTCGCTTGCGGTCTTGGATCAAGTCAGCAGGGGTCGCTACACCAAAAATGGCAAAACAAATGCGTTGGTAGTCGGCGTCGATCGATCGCTGGTTATAACAAAACCGAATGAGGGCAAAAAAATCATCCACCGAAAATGGCAGGCTTAAAATGCTATCAATTTCGTCAATAAAAATGACAATTTTTTCATTGCCCAGTTCTTTGAGTAACACATCACTGATAAAGCGGCTGAGTCGCTGAAGTAGCGAAATATCTTCCTCACTTTTCCACCACGTTTGAAAATCGAACTTTCTTAACGGTTTGAAGCCTCGCCCGATATCTTTAACAATGCCTTTGTACCACTGGAGCAGTGTGATGTTTTCACTACCGATATTGGTCATATCTACCACAGTGCAGCAGTAACCTTCCTGCTGTAGCCGATGCCGAGTACGAACCAACAGAGATGACTTGCCCATATGACGAGAATTGAGGACATAACAAAACTCACCCCGCTTCAGTGCTTCATACAAATTCACGTCCGACTGTCGTGGAATGTAGCTAGGTGCATCGTTGGTCAAGCTTCCGCCAACTTGATAGTTCAAAGATACTTCTTTCATGATTCAGTTCTTTCTGCCAAACCTAATTAGAGATGAACAGTGAGATTTGGAGACTGAGTGATAGAAATGTTTACGCTAGGGCTCTCTAGATCATGAAGCTTATCTCTAAACCGTTGTTCTAAACATTTGAAGCTTGTGATCGATGTTTTTTACAAATTCCACTTTGAGTCTTAATTTGAGAAAACCTAGAAATAAACTTTTGATACATTTATGCCTGTAATTTCACTAATATTGCATCAGAGCTGATTCATAAAGTAAATCTTAAGCAGCCAATCGTTGTACCATCAGACGAA
>NZ_JCACCM010000067.1:0-2131 GCF_059501405.1 Myxacorys sp. | reverse complement strand
GTCAAAATAGCGCATCGCCAGGGTAATAGTTGCAAGAGGTGCAGGTACTCTCAACAGTTGAGAGTACCTGCACCTCTTTTGTCTACTGAATTGAATGATAGACTTTTTTGAAGATAGCGGAATTTTGAGAAGCGGCATTGGCGAAGATGATCTTGTCTGAGCGCGAATCAATAATATGGCATCTAACCCGTTGTCCTGTCACCTCAATTTTAGTGTCCTTGTGACCAATGAGGTAAAGAAAGCAAAACAGAAAATCTTTCATTCAGCATAAACCTGTGGCTAGATCAGCGTTTTTCTCAGGTTCAGGAGACATCTTTACCAGTTTCCTATCAAAATAATTTTATAGCAGGTATCTGTGGCAGTGTCATAGGTGAGCTATTCCCTCCTGCGGTGAGCAGTTCGGGTTGTGATTTGATGCCTTTACTGTGAGCGATCGCGCTTACTGCATCTATAGAACCCATTTGAGATCTCAGGAAGGGGATGCAAGGCGCTTAATCATGAGCCTGATGAAGCAAAGGTTGAGCTTAGTTGTGGCCTTGGCTAGCGTTCGCTCAAAGTTCTTGACCAAGATTTTACAACGCTCCATCCACGCATTCGAGCGTTCAATCACCCATCGTGCGACTGCTGGAACAAATCCCGATTTGCCTTGGGCTGCCTTTTCTTGTTTCGAGGGTTTGGTTGAGCGTTCAAATCTGATTTTCGTCATGATCTGCGGATAAATCCGCTTCAACTCACTCGTCAAATAGTCAATGTGATAGCCGTAGTCTAGCAGGATAGTAATTTTGGGAATATTGACGGGTTTTGCTTTGAAATAGTCGATGTTGAGCGTCAACAGTTCAACCAATCCGACATCGTCAGATACATTAGCCGCCGTGCAGTGGGTAAAGAAGGGAAAGCCAAGCGTATCAATGGCTAGATGTCTTTTTATCCCATTGGTTGCTTTGTAAAAACAGTATCCCTTGGAGCCCACACTGGCATTACATGTATTCTTCACCGCTTGCGAGTCGATGATGATTAAGGTTGTCCACTTTGGCTTTTTTTTACTTGCTGACGCACCTGTTGATGTAACACACTCATGAGTTGGTCGAACACGCCTGCAACTCGCCATTGCTTGTAGTGCCAATAGACGGTTGAGTAAGGGGGGAAGTCGTTTGGCAAGTCACACCAGTTGCAACCATTTTTGAGTTGGGAGAGGATGCCGTTGAAGATGTCTCGTTTTGTCCAGTTTGATGGACGAGTTTGTTTCTTCTTCGGTAATAGTTCAAGCAGCAGGGGTTCAAAGATTTCCCATTCTTCATCAGTGAGGTCGCTGGAATAGGCCATGGTATCTGAATTAGGTAAGTTTGAGCACCTAATTCACATTCTAAAAGATCTCAAATGGGTTCTATAGATATAGAATTCTTGTAGCATTTGGAATAGTTTTGTTATCGTTTTAGTGGCTTAGCCTAAAGATCGGTAAAATTGAATTATTTAGGAAACGCTGCAATCCTAATCTGCTAGTTGTCCGTAGGAAGTGGCCTAATTGACCTGCCTATTTACTAACTAAGCAAAACAAATTTAGACCTATATTCCTCTAGCTTTTGAGCGAGAAGGACTTATGATAACGCCGCCCCCTCCCAGTATTTCTCCACAGCAAATGAACGTTTTTCGGATCGTTTGTTCGATGGCTTGGTCAGATGGAAAGTTAACTTCTGAAGAAGCAGGGTTGATGATAGATCAGTTTGTTAGCCTTTTTACAACCGATGTTGCTGAGAAGCAGGCTCTACGACAGGAGCTTCAAGACTATCTGGGACAGAACATTCCTCTAGAAGAGTCAGTCCCGACCCTAAAGACAGTTGAAGATCGAGAACTGGTTCTGAAATTAGGATACATGGTTATCCAGGCGGGGGGAGCGCCTAACCCGGACGAGAACCCGATTACGGCGGATGAAAAAGCTGCTTATCGTCGCCTAGTGGATCTCCTAGGACTGTCAGAAGATAGGGTGCAGGCAGTCGAATGGGCAGCAGATCAAGAGCTTGGTCAATCTGACACGATGATCCATGCGGTAAATTCTGGATTAGCCACATTCTTCCATCCATAATAGACTTAATCGGCAATAGCTTAATCTAGAAGACATATAGTTATTCTCGCT
>NZ_JCACCM010000066.1:0-42495 GCF_059501405.1 Myxacorys sp. | reverse complement strand
AGCGAGAATAACTATATGTCTTCTAGATTAAGCTATTGCCGATTAAGTCTATTGCCATGATTCGCCTCATGCTCAGGCGATTGGCTTAATCTGCTACCTGCTCATCCTTTTCAAACACCCTCTAACGTCCAGCATCGCTAAATGAAGGAAACTGTTTATGTCACACGAGAATCTAGAGAATACTCACCGTCTGTTTAGGGCTGTTGAAGAACGTGATGTCGCTGGATTGCTTGCGGCTTATGATCCTGAGATTGTCATTCGCGATGCAGAATTGCTGCCTTATAGAGGTATCTATCACGGTCTTGAAGGAGCGAAGCAGCATATTGAAGGCGCTGCCCAAACTTGGAATCCCTTTAAACCCTCCCCAACCGAGCGAAAAATGGATGCTGTCTTTCTGGCGTTGGTAAATAACAAGATGACCTAAACAGGAACAGGCACATCTTGAATTTGCCCGGAGTATTGCCACAAATTGAGGTGACGCAGGAACGTAGCGCGTTGCAAATCTTTGTCATACCAGGAGACAGATGACTGGTCTTCTAACTGATGCGGATCATTAACACAACCCTATTAACCAAACTCAGGCATGCTCGAACATGCTGCTTCCCTCAAATGACTTCTATTTCCTGGTATACACTACTATTCGCAACGATCATCTTCATTAGCGGAAGTGTCATTGGTGCCTTGATGTACGCTGCGATTTCTACTTATCTAAATCTCAAACCGAAAATTGGTTGTCGGGTTGACACTGCTCCGTTATTTGAAGACATGTCTGGCGTAGCTTATCCGCGATCGCAAATTGAAATTTCTGATGGTTACAAGACTTACAGCTACAACCACTTGCAGATTGCGCAAGTGCAAGTGAAAAATCAATCCAAGCAGGATTTTGATCAATTTGAGTTAGGGATCACTCTGTCTTCCAAGGATGCTGTCATTCATCTCGAAGTTCAGTCGCCCGATCGCGACCATCTTGTTAAACAAGTTGATCCGTTCACTTTTACCGAGCCTAAATCTAAAGCTGAGTTAATCTTGCAACCGTTTAACCGAGACGATGCTTATACATTGCGCTTGTTAAGCATCACAGCCGAACCGAACCAACGCTTAGGTGAGATAAACTTTAGTTCACCAGTCGCAGTTCGGTTTGTTGATCTGCCCCGGATTCAAGAAACGATTAAAGACACGGCTAAGTCTGCTACTATCTCGCTCGGCCCCTTTAGTTTTTCGTTTGATTAATTTCCTGCGACTAACGAGTAAGCGACTCCCAACTTTTAGCATTCGCTCTATACCGTCAGAGCGATGTTTGCTGTTAGTAAACGATCAAAACTGTGACCAACGAATTTGAGGATTTTATATGAGCAAAGTTATCGTTTACTTTCAAAGTCTGCGGCTACGCCAATTTTTGATGGCTTTTCTAATTGGACTAACCTTTCTTGTCAGTTTTGCTGTAGGGCAATTCAGTGACCCATTACAAGCACAAGCGGCACCTATAACCTCTGGAGCTAACGCGATTCAGACTCAACCGCAGGCCAAAGCTCAAGCAGAGGGAAAAGCTAGAGCGTCAAGCGGTGGCTTGGTTGAATCTGTTAAAGATACGGCTGAAACTGTCAAAGAAAAGCTGAATTTAGATGAGCCGCTACCTGAGGGCACAAAAATTTTCTTCAAGCAGATACAAGGTGAGGATATCAAAGTGGAAGAGCCAGCCCTTAATGGACAGGGGGAAACGCCTAGAAATGAGTAGTAACTTTTGATGCTGTACAAGATGTGTCTGGCATCTGTTGGCAGAATGAGGATACGCAAATAAAGCAATGTGAAGTGTAGCGCGATTGAGTCAACATTAGTCTAACTACACTTCCATGAAATCAGGACTGTTTTAGGACGCGATCGCATCACTCAGCCAAATTATTTTTTATCTGGCAAATTTCGGAGTGGCACCGGTCGGCCTTCATAAAACTGACGTTCTAGCTTGCCTAAGCCAAACCATAGCGCGATCGCGATCAAGGCCACGGTCGCTGAAACAACCGATGGCACAAACACCGGAAGCAATATCCCAGCGATCAGACTCACGATCACGAATGCGAACCGAATCTTCTGAATATTTGTCAACGCACTGCGACAGCTTGCACAATGAACCGTATGGGAATGGTAGCGATCGAGCAACGCTTCTGTTGATCGAGCAGGCGGCAAGGCTTGAGCCGAGAAGGGATCTGCCTCGAACTCGTTGACCCACCGCCGCAATGCCGATACAAATGTATCTGCCCGCGTCGCTAGATAGAACGCTTTCGCAAAATTAGAGCTCCCGCCCTTTGCGGCTAAATACCGTTCCTGATGATGCAAGAAAATCTGATCGTCTTCCAGAACGTTGTTATTGCCGATGTGGGAGTACCAGCGCGGCGTCAGTGTAATGAGAAAACCAGGCAATTTCGAGGAAAACTTAAACGGGAACCGGGCGAACACCCGGCACTCCCCTTTGCGGATCGGCGTTGCATACACAACGGTGAGGGTCCGACCGAACTGTTTCGAGGTCAGATCGTGCCACATGAGCGCTGGTGCAACAAAAGTGGTGTGCTGTTGTCCTAGCGTCCCTTTACGTGGACCCTCTGCCCAAAACCCCTGAAAGCCTTGTTTACCAGCTTCCAACACTTCTAATTCCACTGGAGCGGCATTCGATCGATTGCCCACGGATCGATGATGGGTAAATGAAACATGGCTCGAATCCAAGACATTCTCTAACAGCGTCAGCGCATCGTAGGGCAAGTCTCGAAACGTGTTTAGACAAACCCAGCCCTCTGGGGATTCTTCCATCGGTTCGATCAGTGGAATTTTGACGCGATCGGCATTCTCTGGCGTTCCCGCGTAAATAAACAGCAACCCTTGGCGTTCAGCCGTGGGAAAAGTTGCTACACAAGCGCGGTTAGATTCATGCGCCGCCTGATCAGGACGTTGCTGTGGAATGCGATCGCACGCGCCATCTCCTTTAAATGCCCAACCGTGGTACGGGCACTCCAGCAATCCATCTGCTGCAATCCTGCCTTCAGACAACGGTGCCAATCGATGTGGGCATTGATCGCTAAACGCTCGCCAGCACGCCGCTTGTTTGTCCCACCAAATGACGAGGTCCTGACCCAGCAGCGTGAACTTGGTTAACTTCGCCTTGTCTAAATCTTCGACGTAATAAACCGGATACCAAGCTTCTTTCCAGTCAAACCGATTTGGATCAACTCCTCCAGCGGAGAGTGCATCAGATTGAGTTGTCGGTTCTTCTGTCAGCATGGAGAGCGCCTTTAAAGTCGTGCTTTATGTATCTTAACAATTCTGGCGCAAGCTGAGCGGCGATCGCCTCAAAGACGGACCTAATTCAAAGACGGACCTAATTAAGTCTGTTGATCGGGCGCAGATAGAATGACCGAATTTCCCTAGCCCTTTAGTTCCCTAGCCCTTTGGGTAGAGGCAGCAATCGATGGATTATTCAGAATAGATGGGATTAGGGTTAGGTTTTTACTTGAGGTTTTTACATCATTGTTTGTTCGTAGTAGTACTTTTGACTTTAAAGAACAGGAAATTATGACGCGATCGCAATTCCCCAAATTTTTTTCCGCAAGTGTGTTAGCGTTCAGCCTCGCAACATTACCGTTAGGATTGCCTGCTTTGGCTCAGAACAACGGTTCGGGTACCTCGCCGAGTGGGAGCACTGGCACAACTGGTTCTGGGAGTGGAACAACGAATACAGAAGGTAGTACAAGCGGCACCAATAACGCACCTGGCTCAACCGGCACGACTGGAACAACAGGTACAGGTTCAACTGGAACGACTGGTACAACAGGTACAGGTACAGATTCAACCGGAACGACCGGAACGACTGGAACAGGTTCAACTGGAACGACTGGAACAGGTACAGATTCAACCGGAACGACTGGAACGACTGGAACAACAGGTACAGGTTCAACCGACACAACAGGAACAGGCGCACCGGGTACAGCAGGTTCAGCCGGGACAACGGCTCCAGGTTCAACTGGCACAACAACGGGTACAGGTACAAGCGGCACAACGGGTACAACAACTGCTCCCGGTGGGACAGGTGGCGTATCTGGTGCAGGAACAACAAATCCAAGTGGCGTAACGGGTACACCAACTACTTCTCCTACTGGTGCTAACACCTCGACTTCTCCTACTGGTGCTAACACCTCGACTGCTGGTGCTAGCGCAAATCAGGGATCTGGTGGCAATTGGGGATGGTTAGGAGTGTTAGGGCTTGCTGGATTGGCGAGCTTACTGAGCAACGGCAGAAGACAAGCCTCTTGAGCATGAGCAGGACTGACACATTTGTCCCCTAGAATCTTCAGACTTGGAACCTTTAGTTCTGGTTTCTTCAACTTGAATGGGAACTGGGAAGCGGTTCGAGTGATGGTCGCAAAACGAGGGGTAGAAGTGGTGTCCTTGTATGTTGAGGAAGAACTGATATCAGTCAAAGACACCAGAAGAATTTGCTCGTGTCCAGAGGCTTGTAAGACTGTTCCGAAGATTAGCTCCCTTGGTCGTGGATCACATTGTGATGCCGAAGGAACAGTCCGTTGAGTTGCTACCGCGATCTGCCCACGTTCGCATAATTTAGCACGAGCTCATCGAGCACTATCGGCTCAGATCCGGTAGTTTCTGCGTAGAACCGAACCGTCGCTTGCGGATTTATCCGGCTTAAGAGTCTAGCAATAGGGTTAATGCAGTAGGACACGAACAAATCCTACTGCGTTTTCTTTTAGGGAAGCGATCGCGCATCCAGAATGAAAAAAGGTAGAACACTGAAGCCAACCGTCGCGATGGGTTGTCGCAAACTCATATTCTCAACTTAAACGCAGTAACTTATCCCTCATTTGTTACTACAGTGAGAACAAATGAGGGATAAGCATCGTCATCGCCTTGTGAATTACGAGTTTTACTAGGCAGAAGGATTGTACTCGATTGGTTCCGGTGCAGTTGAATCAACCATCAAACAGATTAGTCGGCGAGTGCAACTCTCAGGCGCACAATGGAACCGTGAAAACGTTCCTCAAGTGTTAGCTCATCGTTGTGCTTACTTGGATGGGTTAATTGGTTCGCCATTACCGATCAACTAAGCATAATTACTTGTAGAAAAAGTGACATGCTCCCTTCGCATTTGATTAGCAATTGTCCTAGAGTAAGAGTAAGAGTTAGAGGTAGTGCGAGTGTCTTATCCTGTGTGTTTGCGAAGCAACTAGCCGTAGCGAATCGAGATGCTGGGACTACAACTATTTCCTCATTAATTTATGACTAGCTACTTACACTTATTGATTCAGAACTGGTATGAAATCTTCTCTCAAGCGCCCAGCCCTATTTCTATCGCTGCTGATCGGGCTGCCGATCGCAAGTTGCGCCGCGATCCGCGACCTCAGCACCTCTCAGCAACAGCCCAGCCAGCAACAACCTAATATTAGTCCAAGCCAACCCCAACCCACACCTTCTCAGCAGGTTGTCGCAACGACCGCTTCTCGGTACGATTTGAGTGCGGTTACTCCAGTCGTCGAGCAAGTTGGGCCTGCGGTAGTTCGCATCAACTCTACCCGTACTGTCCGCGAATCGGTTGACCGATTCGGTATTGATCAATTTTTGGGGCGGCAGCGATCACCAAGAGAGGAAGTTCAACGCGGTACAGGATCAGGATTTATTACCAGTGCTGATGGGCAAATCATCACAAATGCCCATGTGGTCGAAGGAGCCGATACAGTCACTGTAGTATTGAAAGATGGGCGTCGTTTTCCGGGTAAGGTGTTAGGAGCCGACCCATTGAGTGATATTGCCGTTGTTCGGATCGAGGCCACAGATTTGCCAACCGTTCGATTGGGCAACTCCGATCAACTCGTTCCGGGTCAGCTTGCGATCGCCATTGGTAATCCGCTCGGTCTTAGCAATACCGTGACACAGGGCATCATCAGCGCAACTGATCGGTCAACCAGTGATATTGGCATTCCTGATAAGCGCATCAACTTCATTCAAACCGATGCAGCAATTAATCCGGGCAATTCCGGAGGGCCTTTGCTGAACGGTGCTGGAGAAGTGGTCGGCGTGAATACGGCGATTATTCAAGGCGCTCAGGGACTCGGCTTTGCCATTCCGATCAACACTGTGCAGAAGGTTGCTCAACAGCTTGCCACGACGGGACGAGTTGAGTATCCCTACATTGGCGTGCAGATGACAGAGTTATCTCCAGAACTGCAATCGCAGATCAATCAAAGCAATCTCGGGTTTCAAGTCACGCAGACTGAAGGCGTCGTGGTGTTGAAAGTGTTACCCAATTCTCCCGCCGCGCAAGCACAATTGCGTCCTGGTGACGTAATCACAAATATTAACGGAACTGCAATTGAAACTGCTGGACAAATTCAACAGCAAGTGGACGCAACGGGAATCAATAAGCCAATGAGAGTTACGGTGAATCGAAATGGGCAAACGCAAGAGCTGACGATTCGACCGGAAGCACTGCCGGAGCAGAATCTTGCGCAGCGGGGAGGGTAGATAGAGGCGCCTGCGGCAACGCTAACGCAAGGAGGGATGAAGTCAGCCTGATCGTTCTTTCATCCCTCATTCCTATGGCGATCTCTTTCTTGCGTCAGACGTGATCGCCAGCCTCAATCGCTACTTTAAGGATGATCTTTGTTGGCTGTCCTCTCCCATGAGCTATTCTGCCGATCTACTCAAAGACCAGAAAGCGTTAGTCACTGGTGCTAGTTCAGGAATTGGGGAAGCCGTGGCTAGACATCTTGCCCAAGCAGGCGCTGCCGTTGTGGTTAACTACCGTTCCGAGCAGGAGGATGCTGAGAAGATTGTGCAAGAGATTCGAGCCAGGGGGGGAGACGCGATCGCGATTGGTGC
Source organism: Myxacorys sp. (assembly GCF_059501405.1). Taxonomy (NCBI): domain Bacteria; kingdom Bacillati; phylum Cyanobacteriota; class Cyanophyceae; order Leptolyngbyales; family Leptolyngbyaceae; genus Myxacorys; species Myxacorys sp. The sequence continues at coordinate 35,619 of NZ_JCACCM010000066.1, read as the reverse complement.
TGATGTTTCAAAAGAAGAAGAAGTCAACGCGATGTTTGAGCAAATGCTTCGCGAATTTGGCACAATCGATATTTTAGTCAACAATGCTGGCATCCAAAACGACGCATCGTTTTTAGACATGACGTTGCAGCAGTGGAATAGCGTAATTAATGTCAACCTTACGGGGCAGTTTCTCTGTGCCCGTGAAGCCGCTAAAGAATTTATGCGACGGGGTGTTCAGCCCAATGTGTCTTGTGCGGCAGGCAAAATTATTTGTATGAGTTCCGTCCACGAAGTGATTCCTTGGGCAGGACATGTGAATTACGCGGCGAGTAAAGGCGGTATCAATCTGATGATGCGAAGTATTGCTCAAGAACTTGCGCCTCATAAAATTCGAGTGAACAGCATTGCTCCTGGCGCAATTAAGACCGACATCAATACCGAGGCGTGGAGTTCTCCTGAAGAAGCAGCTGAATTGCGAAAGCTCATTCCGTCCGACAGAATTGGGGTTCCAGATGATGTAGCAAAGGCGGCTGTTTGGTTGGCATCAGACGATTCTGATTATGTAACGGGGACAACGCTCTTTATTGATGGTGGAATGGCGCTTTATCCCGCATTCGCGCATGGGGGATAGTTCTTATATAAATTGCATTCACTCAAGCATTGACGAAAGCCTAAGCTAGGCGTTAGCGAATGATTTTAATACTTGCATCACTAGAATTGCGGCTCGCAACACCATAAATAGGGTGAGTGCCATCCACAATAGAGTTGGATTATGCGTATACCAGGCGATAATTCCTAGAGGAATAAACCCAGCGATCGCAGCGCCCACGACTGATTGTCTTAAGATGCGTCCTGCGGTTAACCCTAGAAAGTAGCCATCTAGCATGTACGCGATCGCACCAGATCCAAGAATTGGCAACAGCCACCCAACAGATTGAGTCACCCCAGCTAGTACGTTTGTGTGATTGGTGAGCAATCGAAACAGAGGAATAGGCATGAGAATAAATGCGATCGCGATGAGCAATCCTACACTCAAACTTGCCACTCCTGAGACAATTAGCAATTGTTTCAACCCTGCAACATCATTTCGTCCCCCAAATAATCCTGCCCACGTTTCCGTTGCAAACGCAAATCCATCTACAAAATAGGCAGTGAGTGTCACAACTTGTAATAGCAGCGTATTGACAGCGAGAATCTCTGTACCAAACGCTGAGCTTAAATTCGTGAATACAGCAAACGTTGAGATTAAAACAAACGTGCGAATGGTGATTTCTCGGTTCAAAACAAATGCTGCTTTTAAGGCTGACGGATCAAGGATTTGATGAGAGAGAGACTGAACCTGCTTCCAAGAAACCGCTTGAGCAAATAGGAGCAGCGCGATCGCAAGCATTACATATTGACTCAGCGCGGTTGCCCAGCCTGCCCCCGCACTCTGCCATCCCAACCGCACAATAAACCAATAATCCAATCCAACACTCGCAACATTGCCGACTACTGATAGCAGCAACACTTTAGCACTCTGCGCTCTGCCTAAAAACCATCCGATTAGAACAAAATTGAGCAGCGTTGCCGGAGCGCCCCAAATCATCGCGCTGTAAAAGGTTTGACCCGAACGTTTGACTTCTTCGGTCGCACTCAACAGCGAGAATCCGATCTGCCCCAACGGAGCCTGCAACAACACCAAAACTAACCCTAGAGCGATCGCGATCGCGCCGTTCCGCAGCGCAATCAGCACGACATCATCCTGATTGCCGCGTCCTAAAGCTTGAGCGGTCGTTCCCGTTGTGCCCATACGTAAAAAGCCAAACGTCCAGTAGAGGTAACTGAACAGAACAGTGGCTAACGACACGCCTGCTAAATGCCGAATGTCAGCTAAATGCCCCAAAAAGGCAATGTCCATCCAGCCTGCTAGGGGAACCATCAAATTCGAGAAAATGTTGACGATCGCAAGCTTAAAGAATGCATTGACGCCGAACCCATTCGATGATGGAGGAACTGGAGAGGGGGACTTCATGGAGTACCTCGCTGAAATGGTCTTACGTCACAAGGGAATCCGCAACACCAATCTGCCTATGATAGTCAACTTCTAAAGTTGTCGCTGGCATTCCTCGAACGAGCGGGGTTCACATTATTATTTGAGACTGGTACAGGATTTGAGTTAATCTTAGTGGCGCTACCCTTGAATACTCATTTCTGCTCATGGCAAACGCTCCTAAACTGATCAACGAAAGTCTTTCGTTTGAAGGTACAGTCGGCTTCTACAGTCATGACTCTAGCGCCTGCAATAGCGAGATGAAATTTGCAATCTATCAGCCGCCGCAGGCTAAAGAACGTCCCCTTCCGATTCTTTACTTTCTCTCTGGCTTGACCTGCACAGAAGAAAATTTTATGATCAAAGCAGGGGCACAACGGTTTGCTGCTCATCATGGGCTGATTCTTGTGACGCCCGATACGAGTCCTCGTCAGGCTGGCATCAAGGGAGAAGACGACAGTTGGGACTTTGGAACGGGTGCAGGATTTTATGTCGATGCCACGAATGAGCCTTGGAATACGCATTATCGGATGTATACGTATATCACTGAAGAACTGCCTACGTTGATTGGGCGATATTTTCCTGTCAATGTTGACCGACAAGGTATTTTTGGGCATTCGATGGGAGGACATGGCGCGTTGGTCTGTGCGTTGCGAAACCCCGATCGATACCGATCTGTTTCTGCTTTCGCTCCTATTTGCGCTCCGATGCAGTGTCCTTGGGGTCAAAAAGCCTTTTCTCATTATTTAGGTTCCGATCAAACCCATTGGCGCGATTATGATGCTAGTGAACTCGTTCGCGTTTCAAAATTTCATAGTCCAATCCTAATTGATCAAGGAACTTATGATCAGTTTTTGACCTCACAACTGTTGCCAGAAGTATTTAAGAGAGCATGTGACAAAGCTGATCAACCGTTGACGTTACGATTACAAGCAGGATACGACCATAGCTATTACTTCATTGCAACCTTTATTGAAGACCACATGCATCACCACGCGATCGCACTCTATGCCTAGAAGATTTCAACCCGTAGACTCAGAGAAAACCGAGGTAACAAAAAATATTCTGATTCAGAAATATACGTAGATTCTGTCAGGGAGTCGGTTCGTCGTCGCGTCTAAAATAGATTGCCAGCAATCCTCGAACCCGGGCGACCATCATGATTCTCAATGACATTGCATCAGGTACACGCATCTATCCTCTCAGCACAGTACGGAGCGATCGCACCCTTACCAAAGACATTCAACAACGCCTCACCAACCTTGGCTTTCCCCTCGGAGCCATTGATGGATTGTGGGGGGCTAAAACTCAAGCCGCTTTTGAGGCGTTTGCAAAAAAGAGCCAAATTCGATCCGATGAACTCAGTCCTAAAACGGCACAATTGCTATTACCTATCGTTGCTTCCACGCCAAAGCCTTCTCCCAGTCCTCAACCTGCGCCAACGCCCAGCCCAGTTTCTAAGCCAACTCCGCCGCCCCTACCGACAACCTTAAGAGCGATCGCAACGGGAAGCGATACGTGGTCTATCGATCAAGTCAGCGCTAGTACAGTGCTATCTAAGGCCGTGCAGCAAAGCTTAGACATTTTGGGACATCAGCCTGGTTTCGCAGACGGATTTTGGGGGGCTAAAACTCAAGCGGCTTATGTCAGCTTTGCAAAAACCTATCAATTTAACCCGAACGAATTATCTCCTGAAGCGGCTCTAGGGATGCTAGAACCTTCGGTTCCAGGAATTTTAGTGGCTCGTCCAACAAAGCGATTAGTCGCTGACGATTATCGCAAGATTGCTCAGTCGATTGGTTGCTCAGTCGCGGCGGTGCGGGCCGTTGCCGAAGTCGAAGCAGCGGGGTCAGGCTTCTTTCGGGATGGACGACCAAAGATTTTGTTTGAAGCCCACTGGTTTTCTGAGTTTACTAGAGGTCGCTACGATCGCTGGTATGGAGATATTTCTAGCCCCGTTTGGAATCGTAGATTGTACATCGGCGGTGTCGGAGAATGGGACCGACTGTATAAAGCCTTGTGTCTGGATCGAAATGCAGCGCTCAAATCTGCCTCTTGGGGTCTGGGACAAATTATGGGCTTTAATTACACCCTGGCTGGATATCGCGATGTGCAACAGTTTGTGCAAGACATGCACGAGAGCGAAGGGAAACAACTGCTGGCGATGTTCAACTTCATTCAAGCTAGCAAGCTCGATCGCTACTTAGTAAATTTAGATTGGGCAGGATTTGCGTATCGGTACAATGGAGAAAGCTACTGGCAAAATCAGTACGATAAACAATTAGCCGATGCTTACCGCTATTGGATGAATGTTGCTTAAACGTTGTTCCTAGCGGTTGAAACCCTGTAGTTGAAGCTTCGTATCAATAACCTCATCTCTTCGGAGGTGGGGTTTGATTTTAGGATGATTCGCTCATTTCGCCGTCACTTCCGTTTGCGTCTCATATCGTGCCCGATGGCGATCGCTAGCCGTGACATATTCAGGGTCGGTCTTGGCGATCTGCCACTGTTCGTAGAAAATCTTGGCAGATTCGGCTTTGATCGGATCTTCTTCGCGCGGCAAAACGGTTTTCGTGCCCTTGGCGTATTTTTGACCAGACTTGTGATTGGCATAGCGCCGCGATCGCGTGTAGCCCATTTGTAGAAATTTTCGTGCCATGTCCATGCCCACAAAATCGCCTTGGGCTTTGTAGTCGAGAAACAGGCTGTAAATTTTAGTGGCAGATTGACGAGCAATTTCTGGCGTTTTGAATTTCCAGTGGGGCAAAATTTCGCTTTTATAGGGTTCTACAAGCAGCACCCCTTGTTCACCTCGACCAATGCGGTAGAGTTCTGGATGCTGCCGGAAGTCGGTTGTTTTGAAGTCTACTAAGTAATCAAATTCCATCTTTCTGGTGGACGTATCGAAATAACTCTATATCCCTCAGATTCTATTGATTTGGAGGAATAGAGCATCCAGCTTGAGTCTGGGCTACCGCCTTAGTGAACGATCGACAGGAAATCTCAGCCTATGCCCAACGGCTGGCGGGGTTCCAGGTACGATAAGAGAGGCATCCATCCGTGTTTGGAACCCGAAATCCGGCTTTGGGTAGATCCGCTCGCCCAAATCTCCTACACTTAGCTACATATTCCAGTGGTCATTAGAGAGCGAGCCAATATGTCGTTAAGCAGTACCAGCAAAATTGCTGACTTGTTAGAGAAAAACGAGACAGAACTTCTAAGAAACTGGCTTACAGAGTTAGAAGCATCTGGGCTGCGCCGAGACGACTTGATGCGATCGACAGAACTAAACCAGCAGTGCCATGAGTTCTTGCGGATGTTTCGCAGCGCTGCTCAGCATGAGAATTTCAGCGATGTTCAAGCGCCCGAATGGGGCAGTGTTCGGCAGCTATTAACCGATATTTCCCGCGATCGCGCTCAGCAAGGATTCACCTCCTCGGAAGTGGCAACCTTTATCTTTTCCTTCAAAAAGCCGTTATTTGACCAGCTCAAACGGGAGTTGGCGCAACAAAACGATCTTCTGGTTGAGTCGATCTGGACGGTGACAGATGTGCTGGATCAGCTTGGATTGTGGACAACCGAAGTGTTTCAACAGGCTCGTGAAAAAGTCATCTTGCGGCAACAGCAAGAACTCCTCGAACTATCGACCCCGGTTGTGAAACTGTGGGAAGGCATTCTCGCCCTGCCGATGATTGGAACGCTCGACAGTGCCCGGACTCAGGTAGTAATGGAAACCCTGTTGCAGCAAATTGTTGAAACAGGGTCGCAAGTGGTGATTATCGATATTACTGGAGTTCCTACTGTGGATACCTTGGTCGCCCAATACCTACTGAAAACTGTAGAAGCGGCACGGTTAATGGGAACGGACTGTATCATTAGTGGCATTCGTCCCCAGATTGCTCAAACGATCGTTCATCTAGGTTTGGATCTCTCTGGTGTGATTACCAAAGCAACCTTGGCAGATGCCTTTGCGATCGCGCTGAAAAAACGGCAGTTGACCATTGTTTCTAAAGCATCTCAATCTGTTTAGGCGCTGTACGACGGCGTAGAATTCAAACTGGATTTCTTTTTCAACAGCATCTTTTTCAACATCATTTGAGGTAAGAACGTGGAACGCATTCCCATTTTGCAAATGGGTCAATTTCTGTTAGTGACGATTCAGGTCGATATGCACGATCGCTTAGCCTTGGCGCTGCAAGATGATCTCACTGATCGCATTGTCAAAACTAGTGCCAGTGGAGTCCTGATCGATATTTCGTCACTGGAAATTGTCGATTCATTTATTGGACGGGTTTTAGGAAATATCGCTACAGTTTCACAGCTTCTTGGGACTGAGACGGTGATTGTTGGAATGCAGCCTGCGATCGCAATTACATTAGTCGAATTGGGACTTTCGCTCTCTGGAGTGCGCACCGCAGCCAATATTGATGCCGGAATGAGGCTTTTGCAGATTTCCTTAGGTGCGCCATTTCATGGGGGCTTAGATGCCAATCCTTGAAACGATCACAATATTGGATTCAGCCGATATTGTGAGGGTGCGGCAGAAAGTGCGATCGCAGACGGTGGCGCTGGGGTTTGGATTGGTCGATCAGACTAAAATTGTGACGGCGGCGAGTGAAATTGCCCGCAATACGTTGGATTATGGCGGCGGTGGTAGTGTGACGCTAGAAGTCTTAGAAAGCGCTCATCGCGTTGGATTGAGGCTGACGTTTACGGATCAAGGGGCAGGAATTGCCAATATAGAATTAGCGCTACAAAATGGCTATACAACCGGAAGCGGATTAGGACTCGGACTTGGAGGAGCGAAACGGTTGATGCACGAGTTTGAAATTACCTCAGAGGTAGGCAAGGGAACCTGCGTGACAACAGTTCGCTGGCGACAGTAGGTTTGAGCAAAATAGAGTCGCACAAACTTCTGTCTGAATATGGTTTGGTAGCGGTGTAGACCTGTGGTTAGACGATGGCATCGCATCTTTCCAAAGACGTCGAAGCTGATCGACAGGTATACACTACTACCGAATGCAGCTTGCTGTATTCCAGCGATCGCGCTATGGTCAAGTGCCAGGCAGATGGATTTCTAAGGTGTTTTGAGTGTTGTGTGATTGAGTCGTGTCATAGTGAATAGAGAATTATTTCTATCCAAAAGAAATCCTGACTGCCGAAGCGCGATTTTATGGAGCTTGCGAAGCGATCGCTCTGAATGAAAACCTGCATTGTATTACCAATTACTGAAGACAGCCAAGTAGGGGAAGCTCGGCGCTTTGTTGCAACCCTATCGAGAGCACTAGAGTTCAATGACAACGATCGCGGCAAAGTGGCGATTGTTGTGACGGAAGTAGCGAATAATTTACTCAAACATGCTCAGAAGGGGCAACTGATCCTACAATCCCTAGCCACGCCTGAAGCGGTGGGCATCGAAATCATCGCGCTAGATTCTGGACCTGGCATGAGAGATCTCAATCAGTGTCTTCAAGATGGCTTCTCGACCGGAGGTACAACCGGAAATGGACTTGGTGCAATTCAACGGCTTTCGACGTTTTTTGAGATTTATTCGCAGCCGCAGGTGGGAACAGTACTCGTCAGCCGATTCTGGGTACAGAGACTGCCTCATTCAAATTCTCCTATCCTGACGACTCTACGATCGACGCCGCGATCGCACCAGCTTGAGCTAGGCGCGATCAATTTACCGAAATTGAGCGGTGACGTATCGGGGGATGCTTGGGCCGTCGAGAATCACCTCGATCGGTGTCTCGTGCTAGTTGCCGATGGCTTAGGATCAGGAGCGTTAGCCGCCGAAGCCTCTCAAGAAGCAGTGCGCGTGTTTCAAGCCAATGTCGCGCAACATCCGCAAGCCATCCTTGAGCAAATTCATGCCGCGCTCAGAAAAACGCGCGGTGCGGTCGTCGCGATCGCCGAAATTCTGCCCACTCAACAAACGCTTCGGTATGCAGGCGTCGGCAACATTTCTGGAGTCATTCTGACCGATAGAACAAGTCGAAGTCTCGTGTCCTTCAATGGCATTGTCGGGGGAAGCGTTCGCAAATTCACTGAGTTCTCCTATGATTGGTCAGTGCGTTCTGTGGGAACGTCTCAGGGCGATTCGCTCTTAGTTATGCACTCGGACGGATTAGCAACCCACTGGTCGTTAGATCGCTATCCTGGATTAATCAATCGTCATCCCGCCCTGATTACCGCCGTCTTGTATCGTGATTTTGTGCGATCGCGCGATGATGTAACGGTACTGGTTGCAAAGCTGAGGCAGGAAGAGCATGTCTAAACCGCAGCAGTCTCCGGCAGGAAGACTGGCACTTCTAACCGTCGAACTTCGATTTGAGCAAGATGTCGTGTTGGCACGTCAACGGGCAAGACAAATTGCGAGTCGGCTAGGATTTGATCTGCAACAACAGACTCGCATTGCGACCGCTATATCAGAAATTGCTCGGAATGCGCTGAGCTATGCGGGAGGGGGTAAAGTCGAATTTGCGATTAGCGCAGAGCGCAACTCCGAAGGAACCGATGGGAGCTTGACACAGCCAATCGCAGGACAAGCACCGCAGGCTTTTCTGATGCGGGTTTCAGACTCCGGACCCGGCATTGACCAGCTATCTGCTATTTTTGATGGGCGCTATCAGTCCTCTACAGGAATGGGATTGGGGCTAATTGGTGCGAAACGGCTAATGGATGATTTGAAAATTCAGTCTGTGTGCGTTAGTTCGGGTGATGCAAAGCGGGGCACGATCGTTGAGTTGATCAAATATTTGCCAAAGCAAACCCCTCACCTGACGCCGAAAGATGTACAGCAGATCGTTGATCATCTGCTTCGCGACCATCCCCAAGACGCTTACGCCGAACTTCATCAACAAAATCAAGAATTGCTGCATACGCTGGATGCGCTGCGTCAACGGCAAGACGACCTCGCGCAACTCAATCAAGAACTAGAAGCTACCAATCGGGGTGTCGTTGCGTTGTACGCCGAGTTAAACGATCGCGCCGAGTCTTTTCAGCAAGCGAGTGAACTCAAGTCCCGATTTTTATCGCACTTGAGCCATGAGTTTCGGACTCCTTTAAATGGCATTCTTGGTCTGTCTAGTATGCTGCTGCGCCGCTTGGATGGAGAATTAAGCGCAGAGCAGGAAAAACAGGTCACGTTCATTCGCCGCTCAGCCACCGCGCTCTCTGACTTGGTGAATGATTTACTGGATTTAGCCAAGGTGGAATCTGGAAAATCTGAAGTCAATGTTGCACCGTTTGAGGTGGCAGATTTGTTTAGTACGCTGCTCGGAATGCTGCGTCCACTGCTTGATCAAAATGAGACAGTGCAACTAGTGTTTGACGATGCTATGAACGACACTACTAAATCAAGTGGATCGCCAACCTTGTACACAGACGAAGGGAAAGTGTCTCAAATTTTGCGCAATCTGCTCTCAAACGCATTGAAATTTACCGAGCAAGGAGAAGTTCGAGTCAGTGCAACGCTAGGCAACAATCAAACGATTATCTTTACTGTTGCAGACACCGGAATCGGCCTTGCAGCCACCGATCAAACCCGAATTTTTGAGGAATTTGTTCAAGTTAATCATTTGCTACAGCGACGAGTGAAAGGGACAGGTTTGGGATTACCGTTATGTAGAAAATTAGCTGCGCTACTGGGTGGTAGCGTTGCTCTAGACAGTACTGTAGGCGTTGGTTCTAAATTTATATTAACGTTGCCTATCTCCTATTCCGACTCGACATCTACAGCGTTAGATGTATCAACTGTTAGATCGAAACCTGATCCATCTTCTGAGCGGGCTGATGATGTAGAACCAAAGCCTGAGTTGATTGCAGATCAACCTCCGCGATCGACTGTGCCAAGGTCTGACGCGGACTCGAAGAAAAAGATTTTGCTAATTGATGATGACAAAGTTTCTCGCTACACGTTGATCAGTTCGTTGGCTGATTTCTATACGGTGATTGAAGCCAAAGATGGGTACGAAGGACTCTACCGCGCCAGAACCCAGCAACCGAACGCGATCGTCCTCGATCTTTCTATGCCTAGATTAGACGGATTTGAAGTTCTCGCTGAGTTAAAAGCAGATCCGCTTACGCAGGCCATTCCAGTGATTATTCTCTCATCTAATGCCCTCACCGCCACCCAAGCGGAAGACCTTGCTACCCATACGATCGCGCTGCTTTCCAAACAGACAGATTCGCCTCAAATGCTGCTGCAACTACAAGAGGCATTACTCAGCGTCGGGTTAGATTGCCATTAGCCAGAAGCTTCAGCCAGCTTTGCCACGATCGCGACTAATTCATCTGGCTCGACTGGCTTTGACAAATGCCACTGAAATCCAGTATCAAGTGCCTGCTGATGGTTGGCTTCTCCGGCATACGCCGTGAGCGCGATCGCTGGAATACGGCAAATCTCTTTTGAAATCGCGGGGAGTTGTCCGGATTGTTCGGTTGGCAGCATCCGAATTTGACGAATCAACATATACCCGTCAATTTCAGGCATTCCAATGTCACTAACCAATACGTCAGGCTTTAACTGGGGTAAGGCTTGCAGCACTTCTATGGCAGAGGTTGCAGTCGTCACCTGTGCGCCAGACTGCTTCAACACAAACGCTACAAATTCCAGTGAATCCGGCTCATCGTCCACCACCATAACGTGGACACCGTTTAAATCGAGTGATTCGGTTGAATCAGGAGCTTGCGCGATCGCGCTGGATTGCACGGCTAAGATCGGCAAATACACCGTAAATGTTGCTCCCTGCTCGTCGCCTCCGCTTTCTGCTTGCACCGTTCCGCCGTGCGATTCGACAAGCTGACGCACAATTGCCAGCCCCAATCCTAAGCCGCCAAATTTCCGGGTTGTGGCGCTATCTTGCTGCTGAAAGTAATCAAACACGTGAGGCAGAAACTCGGCATTGATGCCTCTTCCCGTATCACTAACTTGAATCTGGGCATTGGCATCAATCTGCGAGAGGCGGACTTCAACGCGGTTGCCGTTGGGGGTAAATTTAACGGCATTAGTCAGCAAATTCCACACGACTTGCTGCAATCGAGCCGGATCACCCATCACCATGACATTGGGTTGCAATACTGCCTCAAGCTTGATGGCTTTTGCTTCGGCGGCAAGTCGCACCGTCTCGATCGCCGATCGGATGACATAACTTAGATCGACGGGCATCACCGCTAAGCTCAGTTTGCCGCGCAGAATGCGGGATACATCGAGCAAGTCATCAATCAACTGCGTTTGCAGTTTGGCGTTTCGCTCGATTGTGGCTAACGCTTCTGCAACTTTGCCTTCATCCAATTTGCGAGTTTGCAACAGCCGACACCATCCCAAAATGGGATTGAGCGGAGACCGCAACTCGTGGGATAGCACCGCGAGAAATTCATCTTTGACATGGTTGGCGCGGGTCAGATCGTCAGTGCGCTGTTGCAAGGCGGCTTCAATCTGTTTGCGATCGCTAAGATCCACCACAAACAGAACATATTCATCCGCTTCGCCCTGTAAGCGAGTTCCACTGATCAAGACCGGAAAGTGAGATCCGTCTTTGCGAATAAGTTCTTTTTCGACGGGTTCAACGTTGCCATATTGCTCTAGATCAGCAACCCTTTGTCCGTCCATATCAGCGAACTTCAATGGACTCAAGGCTATCGAGTTCACCCGCTGTGCCTGCTCCTCAGCGTCATAGCCTAACATTCGCAGCAGGGCAGCGTTCGCTTCTAGCAGTTCGCCATCTGATCGGGTAAAACAGATGCCAATCTGCGCCGTTTCTACCATGCGATGCAGCCGTTCTTGACTGCGACGCAGCACTCTTTCTGCACTCCGAAGCCGCAGCAGCGATCGCACCGTCGCCAGCAATTCTTCAGGATTAATCGGCTGCATCAGATAGCCATCCGCACCGCTATCTAAGCCCTCTACTTTATCTCGGCTCGTAATCCGCTCTGCTGATACGTGCAAAATTGGAATCGAAGCGGTGGCTGGATTAGATTTGAGACGCTGACACACTTCAGTGCCGTCAATGTCGGGTAATTTGACATCTAGAATAATCAAATCGGGCTGCTCGTTGGCGAGTTCTAACGCACTAGTTCCGCTTGGAGCTTGCCAAACTGCAAAATTCGCTTGTTGCAGAATTCGGCTGGTGATGTACAAATTAGTGTCGTTATCATCGACGCAGAGGACGATCTGAGGCAGGCTATCTCTCGCTTGAGTTAACTCCAACTGAGCTTCAGAGACGATCTCGGATAAATTTAGAGTGTTTTTAGCTAAAGGCGGCTCTGCCTGCGGGCTTACCTCAGTAAAGGTGGTCACGACCGCATAAGGAACCGAGCCATTCGCCTGAAATAATGGCTGTGCAGTGACCCGCAACCCAATCAGATCCCCATTGGGTTTGTAAAACTCCATCACGACATCTGAGCAAGGCTGACCGGTCTGTAGCGCCGCTCGTGCCGGATAATCTCCAGCGGGACGAGAAGCCTCTGTATCAACAAGTTGCCACGGGTAACGGGTCGCGGTGTGATCTTGACTCTGGGTTGCGGTGTATCTTTGAATCTGCTCAAACGTCATGCCTAGAATTTCCTCAGCCGCCGCATTGCAGGCTTGAACCGTACCGTCTGCCAATTGCAATACTAACCCTACAAATTCTACAGATGAAACGTTCTCTTGACGTTCACTAGAATCAAGCGGTTTTCGAGGTAGCTCAGTGATGGATTGAGAGTTATCTATTCCAGGGTTCTGCATTGATGAAATAGGCATAGCTTCCTCATTATGAGGTAATCGACAGAGAATGGTTAAGCGATCGCGCTTTATTTCACAGGACTGATAACAGCGCCGCACTTATGTCTGCCCAAATAAACAGCTGTGCATTTTGGCTTTCTTGACGCGAGAAACCCAGTCCTACCGCCAGTTCGTCTGTAGGACGTTGCACAAGGGGCTGTCGGTAGGTCAGTTCGTAGTAGCGCGATCGCGCCTTAATGTCTAGGAAATCAAAAGGTTCTTCGATTACTCTACTGCGGGTGCTGCCATAGGCTAGTCTCAAGGTTCCATTGCGGGGATTGAGCGGAACGGTGTAACTCAAATCCGTGGGTTGTGGTGGAGTTGAGCGCGGTGGATTTTCGGCGGAATGCGATCGCGGCTTCACCAACCATCAAACACGCTATTTAAATGAATATCCGAATTTATATATTTCTTGATCTGCTGATGACTTACGTATGTGGCAATCAAACGAAGGCGCATTGTGTAATTATCAACTACCAATTGCTATTCCATACTTAACCAAGTCCACTCACTTCAACGCCATTGATACAAATGTTGAATATTTCCTTCTAAGTCGTTGTAAAACAAACCCATTGTCTGTATTGGTTCTGGTGTTTTGAGCAACGACATTTAAGCTTCTAATTTCGTATCCACTACTATTGTGATTAACAATATTGTGGTATTAACAATCCATCTTTTAAAGCGGCGCGAATGGTGGCACGTCCTTCACCGAAAGAACTGATATGAATGGGATGAGCTGGAGTTCCTCTGCCTGTAGCAGTCTGTAGCATCAAACAACAATCCACGCATTAGAGCAATAGCCAGGTACTTGATACACCTACGAATAGACATTAAAGCAATTTGAATTTAACTATAAAATTAACTATATAAAATTAACTATAAGAGTATAGAGAGCGATCGCCTTTTAATCACGCGCTGCACAAATTTTCTACCTTGTATCTTTAGGCTCGTTACATATTGCAATTTGTTTGGTGAGAGGGTTATGTATACTGCTTGCATTGCTTCAATAAGGGTTTACGATTAGGAACAGCGATCGGTCTAACACGGCTCGTGCACTCCGACCGTCGAGAAGTTGTTTATTGAAATCGAGAGGCGATCTGCGGCGGTTGATGAGCAACACTAGCCATTGCCCACCGCAACTAGGCTATGAACCATGAAAGTGAAATAAGAAAGCCCTAAAGACTTTCTTGAAGATCGTTAAGAGATTAGACAGGTATTTCTATGACAGCACTTTCCACTACCGATTCAATGGTCGAGATTCTTGAGGCACAGCGGGCATTTTCAGCAACTGGAGCTACCAAGCCAATTGAATTTCGCCTGGAACAACTCAATCGACTCAAGGCTGCAATTTTGGAGCGACAGACCAACATTGTCCAAGCTGCCAAAGCTGACTTAGGACGCCCTGAGTACGAAGGCTATTTTGAGGTTGGGTGTTTGATGGAGTTGAATTATATCCTCAAGCATCTCAAATCTTGGGTCAAGCCTCGTAGGGTAGGGCTGCCAGTAACTCAGCAACCTGGATCAGCATGGGTGCAACCTGATCCATTAGGAGTCGTGCTGATCATTGGGCCTTGGAACTATCCTTTTCAGCTATTGATCTCTCCCTTGATGGGAGCGATCGCTGCCGGAAATTGTGCCATTCTCAAACCTTCAGAATTGGCCCCAGCCACCTCACAGGTTGTGGCTCAGTTAGTCAAGGAAACCTTTGACCCCAAATATATTGCGGTTCTAGAAGGAGGCGTTGAAACGGCTCAGGCTCTGCTGGCACAGAAGTTTGACCACATCTTTTTTACGGGAGGAGCCCGTGTGGGTCAAGTCGTGATGGAGGCGGCTGCAAAACAACTCACTCCCGTCACTCTAGAATTGGGAGGTAAAAGCCCCTGCATTGTCGATCCCGACATCAAATTAGAGGTCGCCGCTAAGCGCATCATCTGGGGCAAGTATGTGAATGCTGGACAAACCTGTATTGCGCCCGATTATCTGTTGGTACATGAGGAGATTAAACCGGCATTACTAACCGCGCTGCAGCAGGCGCTCCAAGAATTCTTTGGCGATGATCCGGCTCAAAGTCCTGATTTGGGACGGATTGTGAACGATCGTCAGTTCGACCGTCTGACCCATCTTTTGGAGGGCGAAGAAATTGTAGTGGGTGGACAAACTGAGCGAGAAACCCGCTATATTGCGCCGACTATTCTCAACAATGTCAGTTGGGATGCTCCAGTGATGCAGGAAGAAATTTTTGGGCCTCTCTTGCCAGTGTTGACGTACCGAGATATTAGAGAAGCGATCGCGGCGATCAATGCTCGCCCAAAACCTTTAGCGTTATACCTATTCACACGCAATCAGGCCCTACAAGATATGGTTCTTTCCTCAACTTCATCAGGGGGAGTGTGTCTGAATGATGTGTTTTTGCAGGTTGCTATCTGGGGGCTACCGTTCGGAGGCGTGGGCAACAGCGGCATTGGGGCCTACCACGGCAAAACTAGCTTCGAGACGTTTTCTCATCAGAAAAGTGTGTTGAAGAAACCTTTTTGGATTGATCTAGATTGGCGGTATGCACCTTACGCAAAGAAGCTTGACTCTTTCAGAAAGCTAATTAAATCCTGAACCTCAGCATTAATCCGTTGTGCTAATGGGACGATCGCCAGCGACACAGGTTAGCACTTCATGGCACTGGACTGACGAAAGCAGTTGATACTGAGATGAAGTCCCTTACTGTCGCTGCGTTATCCAGGCGACGAATAAAGTAGAGAATGGGCTGAGAACCTTTGCCTAGACTGAGTTTAAAAAAACTGCTGAGGGTAGCTCAAAGGGCGAAACTTCTGCGGATGCAGCGATTCAAGGGATCTATCATCAATTTTGATCATGCTTTGATTGTGCAGCAGAAGTCATTAGTAAACTACTTGTGAAGGAATTATGATTCTAAATTCTGTTCCTACATTCGGCTGGGAAATGCACTCTAATCGGCCCTTGTGACGCTCTGTAATAATTTGATGGCTAATTGAGAGTCCCATGCCCGTTCCTTTGCCGACTGGCTTTGTGGTGAAGAAGGGATCGAATAGTCGGCATTGAATCGACTCTGGAATACCAATGCCGTTATCAATGATGCTGATTTTGACTAAATTTGAATCATCGATTGTGGTACTAATTTTGATTTGAGCAACGGAACCAGGGTGTTGGTTGCAGTGGTCTTCTAGAGCGTCAATTGCGTTACTTATAAGGTTCATAAACACTTGGTTAAGTTGTCCTGCATAACACTCAATCAGCGGTAAGCTTCCATAATCTTTAATGATTTCAATTCCCTTCTGATCAGCATTTGCTTTGAGCCGATGTTGCAAGATCATCAAGGTACTATCGATTCCAGTATGAATATCAACGGCTTTATAGTCGGCTTCATCCAGCCGCGAGAAACTTCTTAGAGATGCGACAATTTCTTTAATGCGATCGACTCCGACCCGCATCGACATTAAGAGTTTGGGCAGATCTTCCACTAAGAACTCTAAATCAATGTCTGCTGCTTTGTCTTGGATGGTTGTATGCGGCAGAGAATAGTAAGTTTGATACAGGTTGAGTAACTCGATCAAATCGCTGGTATAGTTGCTGGCATACTCTAGGTTGCCATTGATAAAGTTGACCGGATTATTAATCTCATGCGCGACACCCGCAACCAGTTGACCCAAGCTCGACATCTTTTCGCTCTGAATCAATTGCGTTTGGGCTTGCTGGAGTTCTTGTAAGGCGTGTTCGAGAGCGGCGGCGCGATCGTGGACTTGAGTGTAGAGATTAAATTGGCTCAAGGCAGATTGGACACTCCGCAGCAGACTGATTAAGCCTAAGAGCGCATCGTCATCCGGCTGGATACGTTGATGATATTTCGCTCGTTCACGAGTGTTGCCGATTAAAATCAAAAATTCAGGTAGAGCCGCTTCTCCGATTGCGAATCCCACAAATTCATCCATCTCAATCTGCTGGCTCAAGTCCTGAGTTGCAGGATTGTTGGTTTCCTGACGTCCCATTAAGAATTCTGCTCCAGTCGTAAGCGGTTGGAGCGCTGGATGGTGCCACGCAAGGACAAGCGATGAGATTGCAGAATCATCGTCGTAGTATCCATCACACTGTTCTAGATGGAACTGCTGATTTGAGCGCCTGCGAAGCACTAGACAGCGCTCAAAGTTGCATTCGTAGAGAATGAATTGGATTGTGTGCTGAAAGATTTCTGCGATCGAAAACGTTTTACTAAATTGCCTGTTGATTTCATTCAGTCGGCGGTAGATTGCGACTTGAGCATCGCGTTTCTCTTGAGATTCAATCATGCAGCGTTCTGCCCGAACAAGGCGTTTGACTTGTTCAGAAAGTTGCTGATTTTCAGCTCGGAGAGCCGCAATTTCTTGTTCCAAAGCTAAATCAGGCATAGCAAATTAGTAGATGGCTGCAAGCACAAGCGTGTAGTTGTGAAAGCTATTTTTATTCTGGAGCGGTGCAATTTCCCCGTGAGTATAAAGACCAATCCAGGGCAGCGTCGCACCGACTTGCTGCTGCAAGCGCTGTTCCAGCTGGAGTTTTTGCATTTCACCCAGCACCGATTTTCCGCGTCCATAGCAGTCAAATTGGAAAATCAGTTTTGCCGGTTGATCCTGAAGTTGGGCTTTCACTTGTTGGGCAATGAGATCGATGCCTTGAGTAATTTTTTCTACGTCCCGGCGCGTAATCCAGATGCTACTGCCTTCGCTTACTTCCGTTTGCAGCGTCACCGATCCCGCCACTTCATCTTTGCTTGGCAGATATCGAATTACCAATTCATCTTGCGCTTGAGCTTCAGTCGGGGCTTTCAGACCAAAGCAAAATGCCACGATCGTCCGATCCCATGCCGCAATTTCTTCGTCGGTGAGATATTCCCTCAAAACATCAAACACAGGCTGATGATCGAGTTCATAAATTCGGTTGCCTTCAGCACGAGTGATTTTACGCTCATAACCGATGGGAAGACAGCCATGATTCAGCGCCCAGGTAATCTTACAGTCTCCGGAGATTAGCGTCGCCACTACACCATCTGACAACACTTGATCATCGCAGTATTGAAACGTTTCGCGCATTTCAGTATCACTACCTGCAGCTCCACCTAGAATCAGCAGCGATCGGGAAAGCACCGTTTCGATACCTTCTCTTAGGCGATCAAAGTTCACGGTTATGCCATCGGTGAACAGGAACATCGCTTGGGTATCATCACTCAGGTCAGCGTGCAACTTGCTGGCGATCGTCTTGCCAACTTCGGTCGCGTTTTCTTTCAAGCCAATGGCGTACCGATTGGTGAAGCGGATTTCGTCCGAGCGGATGACCATGACGGCGATCGAGAAATTGGATTCATCAGCTTCGTTTTGCACAATGATGCCTTGTCCAGAGCAGCCCGCTAAGGGACAGTTTCCGGTTGCCTGGCGCACAGTTTGAACCAGTTTCTGCTGATCGTAGCCCAGCGAAGCGAAGAGGAAAACAAAATCGGGTTGATCGATGTTTGCATCGGTCAGCGCTTTCTGAACAGCTTCTTTGGCCGCGTGGGTGACGTTCCGAAGATGACTGATTCCAACACCAGCTTGGGTTCCCATTATCCCTTTCTCAAAACAGTTCAAGCTTAGGATGCCCAAGGTTTTTTGGAGCCAACATAACGCGATGGGCAGCTCAATTGCTGCCCAGAAAGCCTTGTAGAACAATGCTAGAAGTTCAGTCCTCTAGGTTAGTTCAACTCTGGCTTGCTTTTGGGGCATAGCATGACCAGATCGAGTTGCCTGTCTAGAGACAGCTGTAGCCATGGAACTTCTGCGGTTCTCGCAGAAGTTCAAAAAGCATCTAATCATTAAAAAGCTTTCATAATAGGAAGTTTCAGCAGGTTTTTTTTAAGACTTGATGGACTGGACTAAAGTTGGACTAAAATTTTAGGGCTAGATCAGGCACAAAATTGAGCGATCGCAGTTCTATCAAACGAAGGTGCTCACTCTCAGGGGGGCGACAACGGGGTTGGAAGCCTAATGAGAGGCTAGATGACAACGACATAAACAGAAAAAATGGAGTGAAACAATTAGATTCACTCCACTGAAATACAAAATGTTGCCTTTAGTCGTGCTTCTCTAACACGGTCATAACCACCTGAACTAACAAGTCAGGTTCAACGGGTTTAGAAAGATGTTGCTGAAATCCTGCTTGTCGTGCTTGCTTTTCATTGACCTCCCCAGCGTAGGCCGTCAGGGCGATCGCCTTGACCTGCCCCCCTTGTTCTGGTGGCAAGGCTCTAATCTGCCGCATTAACATATAGCCATCCATATCCGGCATTCCAATGTCACTCAGGAGAACATCAGGTTGAGATTGTGTTAATGCCCAAAATCCCTCAGATGCGGTTGAGACAGTTGTCACGATCGCGCCGACTTGCTCCAGCACAAACGCCACAAACTCAAGGGAATCTAGTTCGTCATCAATCACCAACACTCGCACTGCATCTAAGTTAAACGACGATTTAGAGGACGGCTGGTCAGGATTGACTGTGGATGGAATGGGCATCAACGGCAGTTGGACAGTAAATGTGGCTCCCAGTCCTTCTCCTGGACTCTCGACTTGAACCGTGCCACCGTGTAGCTCAACCAGATGTCGGACGATCGCCAAGCCCAGTCCCAAACCGCCAAATTTACGGGTTGTTGCACCATCCTCTTGGCGGAAATAGTCAAACACATACGGTAGGAAATTAGCCGGAATCCCTTTGCCGTTGTCGCTGATGGTGATTTCAGCTTGATCATTTACCTCTGCTAATCTCACCTCAACTCGACCGCCTGTGGGAGTGAACTTAACGGCGTTGGAAAGCAGATTCCATACTATCTGCTGTAGGCGGGTTGAGTCGCCTGAAATGGGTCCTACTTTAGAATCTAGGTCTGCTTCTATCGTAATGGATCTCGCTTCCGCCGCGAGTCGCACCGTTTCGATTGCCGCTTGAATCGTCGATGCTAAATGGATTGGAACCACATTCAGACTTAGTTTCCCTTGCAGAATCCGGGAAACATCCAACAGGTCTTCAATCAGTTCCGATTGCAGCTTGGCATTCCGTTCGATCGTCGTGATGGCTTTGGTCGTTTTGATGGCGTCCAGATTGCCCTTTCGGAGTAGTTTTGCCCAACCCAGAATGGGGTTGAGGGGCGATCTCAGTTCATGAGACAAGACGGCTAAAAATTCATCCTTAATCCGGTTGGCGGCTTGAGCTTCTTCCCGTGCGGCTTCTGCTGCCGACCGCGCTTGCTGTTCTGCCCCAAGCAGGCGTTCCCGTTCAAGTTCAGCTTGTTTGCGATCCGTGATGTCCCGTGAATAGATTGCCAACCCACCGTCGGCGGTAGGATAGGCCTTGTCAAGGAACCAGCTTTGGAACGGCTCATAGAAAATTTCGTATTCGACGGTGATGCGCTCAGCCATGGCGCGGTGCAGTTGCTTGTAGGCTTCATTGCCGACAGCATCCGGGAAGAGGTCCCAAACGTTGTTCCCAATCAAGTCAGATAAATTCAGCTTGGCTCGGCGCAGAAATTCCTCGCTAGCGAAGATGTAACGCCAGTCCTTGTCAAGCACGAGAAGCGCATCGGTGATGCTGCCGACGATACCGCTCAGCATATTTTCGCGATCGCGTAATGCAACTTCTGCCTGCTTGCGCGCAGTAATGTCATAATTGGCACCGACGTAAGATGTCACTTCGCCTGCTGTGTTTCGGACGGGCAAACCACGGGACAAAATGGTGCGATAGTGATTGTCCTTTCCGCAGATGCGGAACTCGAACTCCCACAAGCTCTCGGTCTGCACACAGGTGTTCCACGCTGCAACGGTTGCTTGTCGGTCGTCGGGGTGCAGAAGCGTTTGCCAGGTTTGCTGATGCTCCTCCAGCGTTTGCCCCGTCATATCGAGAAATACTTGGCTCAAGTAGGTGGCATTGCCTTGCACATCGGCTTCCCATACCCCAAACGGAATCAATTCACCCACAATGTGATACCGCTGTTCAGCTGCCACCCGCGCTTCCTCTGCCTGTTTACGATCGGTAATGTCGGCCACAAAAACCGTTAGGCTATCAGCTGATGGGTAAATTCGGTGTTCGTACCAACGCTTCCAGGGAGCGTAAAAGTTTTCAAACTGCATTGGGGTTTGGTCACGCATTGCCCAACAAAAATACTGATAGACATCAGTGTCAACCGCAGCAGGAAACATTTCCCAAACATTTCGATCTAAAATTTCTTCTCGCGGCATGTCAACGATTTCGCAGTGACGATCGTTGACATAGGTAAACCGCCAGTCGCGATCAAGCACATAAAAGCCATCTCGAATGCTTGCCAAAATCGTTTCAACTTGCTGATGTGCCGATTCTGCTTCCAGGCGTAATATTTGCTCTTGCTGAGTGGCTTCCCGTCGGAGTTGAGCCAGCTTCAAGGTTCCCTCCACCCGTGCCAGCAGTTCACGGGCAGAAAACGGTTTAGTCAGATAATCATCGGCTCCGGCTTCCAATCCTTCGATGCGAGCCTCTTCTCCCGCGCGAGCAGAGAGCAGGATAATTGGCACTTCTCGCGTTTGTGGATCGGCTCGCAGGGCTTGTAGCAAGCCAAACCCATCGAGGTTGGGCATCATCACATCGGTCAAGACTAAATCTGGAATCTGCCGACGAATAGCAGAGAGCGCGGCAGATCCATCCGGCACCGCCTCGACCTCATATCGCTGACTTAACAGCCGCCGGACATAATGACGCATGTCTGCGTTGTCGTCAGCTAAAAGAATCCGAGCCGTTTGAGCGGTTTGAGTGTTGTTCGCGTAGCGTTCCGGTGGGGAAGAGGTTGAGTTTTGAATTGAAGATTCAGCATTGAACTTAGCATTTTCTGGTGAAGTGGCGCGATCGCGAAGCGAGTCCGCAGAACTCCGCCCGACTGAGAACTCAGAATCCTCTTCAGGAAGCCACCGCAGAGCTTCTTCTAAATAGGCATTTCCGCCTAGCGCGGTTGACGCTAACGTGCGAGTCGTACTAATTCGATCTTGAGGGAGATGAGCCGTTCCCGTTGGGATAGAGAGGGTGAAACAGGTGCCTGCTCCCTCTACACTGGTAACGTCGATCGTGCCTTGATGCAGCTTGACCAATTCTTGCACCAAAGAAAGTCCAATGCCCGATCCTTCGAAACTGCGTCCCTGTGCTCCTTTCACCCGATGAAACCGCTCGAATAAATGGGGCAGCTCTGCGGCAGGAATGCCGATTCCGGTGTCTTGCACCATTAACTTAACGTGATCGTTCTGCCACTGCAATCTAATCGCAATTTCTCCTTCAAAGGTGAACTTAAAAGCATTGGAGAGCAAGTTGAACACAATCTTCTCCCACATTTCTCGATCGACATAGACTGACTGAGGCAGAGGTAGACAATCTACGACCAGACACATCCCGGCTCGTTCGATGGCAGCACGAAATACCGATGCCAATTCTGCAGTAAAGGCGGCTAAATCGATTGGCTCATAAGTAGCTTGAACCCGTCCGGCTTCAATGCGGGAAAAGTCAAGCAGCGTGTTAACCAGCTTTAACAACCGCAATCCGTTGCGTTGGACGGTTTCAATTCGCGCTTGCTGGTTCGCCGATAGCGGATCGTCAGGGTCACTCAGCGCATCCTCTATCGGCGACAATATTAGGGTGAGGGGAGTCCGAAACTCGTGGCTGACGTTACTGAAAAAGACCGTTTTAGCGCGATCGATCTCAGCCAGCGCTTCTGCCCGGTTGCGCTCTGCTTCGTAAGCACGGGCATTGATCACCACAGTGGCGATATGCCCAGCAACCATCTTGAAAAAATCGCGATAATCGGCATCAAAGGCACGTGCCGGATTGATGCCGACAACCAGCAGCCCCACGATCTTATCTTGTCCAGAAGCTTGAACGGGTAGAACAAAGGCTTGATCGATGGGTAACGATAATACTCCCGTTGGAACTTGGCCAAATCGAGCCGTGAGATTCTCGATCAACTTAGGTTGTTGCGTTTGCAGCACCGATGAGAATGACCAACCATCTGTTGTAACCGACGAAGCAAAATCCACGATCGTGGGGAAGGAAATTGTGCCAATGGTTGTCGGCGTTTGTCCCCGTAACATCGCTTGGGGTTTGTCGGCATCAAGTTCGTATAGGGCTGCAAACGGAATATCCGAGGCATTGTTCGACAATGTTTCAAGCGTGAATTGAAACACTTCATCCACCGTTTTCGCATCGCTTGATTGGGTTGCTAAGTCTTTTAGGGTGGCCAGCCGACGCTCACCCAGAACCCGCTCCGTTGTCTCGGCAACGGCTGTAAAAACGCCTCCGACCGCTCCGGTTTCTGTAAAAATTGGGCTGTAGGAATACGTATAATACGCTTCTTCTAGATAGCCAGAGCGCAAGACCGGAATGAGTAAATCATTGGCCCACGTTGCGATGCCCGTTTCTAGCACACCGTTTAACTGTGGTCCCACAATATGCCAATTCTCGGTGAAAATCATTTCACCAGGACAACCGAGTGCTTTGGGATGCCGATCACCAGGAATCACGCGCCAAGCATCGTTGTAGAGCAGCACTAATTCTTTACCCCACCAAATCACCATCGGAAAGCGCGAGTTCAAGCAGATGCTTACAGCTGTCTTCAGGCTTGATGACCAAACTGAAACAGGACCGAGAGGCGTTTGTGACCACTCGAGAGCACGCATTTGGACGGCGAGTTCGCTATCGCCCGGAAAGAGTTGATCCAGTTCGTAATCAGTGTCAGGCACAGCTCTGAAGGAATCGCTCAAAGGAGCAGTATTGACCTGACTCGATGCAATGGACTCGTTCTTCATGCGTTGCTTCCTAATACACTGACAATTGTCTCTGTTAACGTGTCTTTAGTTAACGGTTGGGGTTAACGGTTGGAGCGCAGAAATTAGGTGAATGGTAGAGTGAGAAAGCCTCAAATTTCACCCCTTGCTTGCTGTGTCTACTCCTTTTTTGTTCAGATAACAGCACTTTTGGCCTGAGGTCATTCTACTTAATATGCGCTCGTACTGTCGTTATACCTTAAGCTGTAGCTTCCCCAAGGGGAGCGGGATTTAGAGGAGATGATACAGAGGCAGGGTTGATTTGTTGGAAAATGGAACTGCGCCATCACTGAGAGGAGAACATACGTTGCAACACTGCGATCGCCGATCGAATTTCGATGGCAAAGGCAATTGTCTTAATGTGCAGCAAAGTGAATCGGGTCTTGATCCCGCCGATGTTGGGTTGGAATGGGAAGACCTTGCTCATCACCTGCTAGCGCAGCAGTTTTCTCCAAAGCCTCCCTCAGCCGCTTAGCTGCATAAATCGACATATCACGAGGCACATTGATGCGATCGCGCAAATACCGCAGCGCAAAGTCAGAGTGGGTTGGTGGTGTACAGGCTTCGCCAGTCATCATGAAGGTTAGGGCACACCGCAGGGCTTCATCAACGATCTGGTCATCGGCAGGGTTGACTCGAATAATATTGGCGCGGTGCTTGATCACGCGGTGAAGGGCTTCCGCACGGGAGTGTTGGGGTTCTGGGTAAGCAACGTCAGGTAACCCGAACCAAGGCCCGTTATCCACTCGATGCTTATTCACAAGCATTTGAGGTTCGCCATTTTCCCAACAGCCTCCCATCTGGGGCGGTAAGTCATGGGCATGGGTGTGGAAGTCACTCTGGGTGCCGCAATAGGTGGAACGGCTTTCCATGGCCTCAAACCAAGCCGCCAAGTGGGGGTTGTCCTCTCGAAGCGAGTAGCCCTTGTAGTAGTACAGGCTAGCGTTCATGCGTTCGACATAGGGTGTGAAGATCACATCAGCAGTGCCAAACTCCTCTAGAAAATAGGAACCAGGGGTACGGGCTAGGGCTTCCTCGACTTTGCCCACAACTGCTACAAATTGCTCTCGGTTGCGCTGCTCTTGCTGAGCCGACATCACTGGGTAGCAAAGCCAGGTACACCAAGCTCTAAATAAAAGTCGCTCCAGTTGCCGCAGCGGGAGTACTGTAGAGTCTTTCATGCCCTGTCCTAAAGGGCCAAAGACCTGTTCCAGGGCGATTAGAATATCATCACTTTCTGTGATCAGGCGTCCATCTAGTTCGATCGCAGGTAACATGCCGGATGGCACCTTGCGTTTGTACCAGCTTTCTTTCTTCCCGTAGCAAAACATTGTGACTTTTTCAATGCGGTAGGGAATTTGTTTTTCCTCAAGCCATAGCCAGACCTTCTGGCAGTAGGGGCACCAAGCATGGTTGTCACGATATAGCGTCACCCGCACATCCGATTCGCTGCGACCAAAAAGACGCAACCGAGCTTGAGCTGTCGTGGGTCCATGAACGGTATCGACTTGAAAGTTCGTGAGTGCTTGTAGTTCTGTCCAGCTTAGGGGAGCAGTGGTCATGCGGGTGTCCTGAATGGTCTCAAATGAATGGTCTCAAAGTTATTAGCTTACAACGGCTTGGCGATCGCTTCATGGCGAGGAAGCCTCACAGAACTCGTTTGCCAAGGCAATGATGCTTGCGACGTTGGCGCAAGAGTTGTGGATAAGGGTAATGGATGCCTTCAAGACGATCAGGGAAATCGATCATTGGGCTGTCAAAATTAATCAACGGTTGAAGAAATGGTTGTCGTTCCAACAAATTGATGTCATTGAAAGAGAAAATCTTACATTGTAAGTTCTCAGTTGAAGCGATCGCTAATCCTAACCTATAAGGGATGCTCAAAAAATTACAGCTCCTTGAGCTAAATTGATGACGCAGTCTATGAGCGGACGCCATTAATCTATTAAAGCGAAAAACAGTTTTACCAATATCTTTGGAGCCAAGAATTGGGTCTAGGAGAATTGAGATTGCAAACAGACCTGATAGAATGCAGACAACGTTTTACTGTCACTAGAGTGAATCTAATTGTTTCACCCTATTCTTCTTACCGCTCTCGCTGCAATCCAGCATTCTATCTTGCTTTTAAGGGCGCTGTCACTTTGCGATGTCGAATTGTTTAAGCCAGCAGTTCAAGCCTCTCGATAGATTCGGAAGTGATGAGGATCGAGTCTAAAATCAGTGTGGATTAATGAAAAACGCTGACAGGAATTCCTTGCAATGCCGGATGTCTTACTAATTGTGGATGTGCAGATGGGCTTTATCAACGACTTCACCCATCACATTCCGCAGCGCCTCGTGCGGCTCCTTCAATCTCATCAATTTGATGCTGTGATATTTACACGCTTTATCAATGATTGTGAAGGACCGTACTCGCGGTTCTTGCAATGGCATGGGTGCGATCGCGAACCCGATACCCAATTAGTTTCCGAGTTACACCCTTTTGCTCAACCTGATTTAGTGTTTTGCAAAACAGGAATCTGCGGTCTTCCCGACCAGTTAGTGAACTATCTGCGTCAGCAATCGGTTGAGCAAATTTCTGTTGCTGGCATTGATACCGATATGTGCGTGTTGAAGATTGCCATGGATTTGTTTGATCTGGGCATTGAGCCGGTCGTCTTAATCGATTGCTGTGCGAGTACGGCAGGCTTACAAGCTCACTTAGCGGGGCTAGCGGTCCTCAGTCGAAACATTGGTGCCCAACGGCTCAAAGAAGCGGGGGTCGGCGATGGAATGCTGGCTGCACCTTAGGGTCGGTTCTGCCAAGTGATTTCTTAATTTCTCCAGGCTAATGCATGAGTGCGATTGCTAGATTAGACAAAGAAGAGATATCTACCAAGGCTGATCGCAACAGCATTCATGACTTTCCATGCAAAATAGCGACTTCAAGGTCAATAACCGCAAATTAGCAAAAAATCCGAGAAAGGCGCGATATCATCGAGCAGTTTGGCTAGGTGGCATCGGTTGTATCGCACTTTTGTTTGTGACAACGGGATGCGAACAGATCAGAGAACGGTTTCCTGAGTTCCCGAGCATTGAGCGTCCTTCGCCCCGATCGTCAACGCCTCCGACCCCTGCACAATCGGCTACCGCAGCCCGGATCGAGACAGCAATTCATCAACAAATTAATCAAGTGCGGCAACAAGATGGGTTGACTGGGTTAAAAACCAACGCTCAGCTTGCGGCGGTTGCTCGACGATATAGCCAGCAAATGGCAGAGCAGAATTTTTTCAGCCATACTGGTCTCGATGGCACTACGCTAGCAGACCGAGTTCGTGCCGGTCACATTTCCTATTACGTTGTAGGTGAAAATTTGTTTAAGGGAACAAATATTGCTCAACCTGCTCCAATGGCAGTTGATGGGTGGCTCAATAGCCCAGGACACCGGAAAAATATTCTACGTCCGGTTTTTTCTGAAACCGGAGTTGGTGTCTGGAAGAAGAACAACACGTATTACATTACTCAACTCTTTCTGCGGCAGTAAGTGATAACGCAACTAGTTTCGTGACTATTCATCGATCGTCTATTGCTCAACTCGCCAAAATTCTCGGGTTGTGCAGCAAATTTCAGGGGATGACGGTAGTCCTATTTCTTAAAGGATGGAGAATAATTACGATTTTTAGGAGGCTTGTCAGGTGAGGCTCCCAGAATCAGGCTTTTTTCTCTGTCTTTATGTAAGCGCCACTGAATGGCCCCGATCGCGGGCCGTCTGCAGGTTGTGTCGAGTTCTGGGTTATCGGAGGCGATCGCCTCGACTGTGGAATGCGTCGAAAATCAAATCGTTGACAGCGTGAAATGATGGTTGGAAGAACACGTTGAGGATCGGTTGTGGCAAGAATAAAGACCACGCGATCGAGCGGTTCTTCTAATGTTTTGAGCAACGCATTGAATGCGGCATTGGAAAGCATGTAGACTTCATCAATCACATACGCTTTGTAACGACATTGAACAAGAACGCGGCGTAACGGCTAAGTTGAGCGACGGCTCGTGTCCTTTTCCTCCTCACCAAGATCTCTCGCTCGTCCGCTCCAACGTTTTGTTAAACCGCGTTTTCGCGATAAGCTTACAACCTCTCTTCCGCTTTCATCTTGCTGCTTTTGCAAATCAGCAAAGATTGCTTTCAAGTCATGATTGAATGACCGAGAGTACTCTTCACGAATTCTGTGAATCTCTTCTACAATTTCATCCTGAAACATAACTAATCTTCAAGAAGTTCATAGGGTGTACAAAGAATCGGTAACTCGTATCCGAAGTCAAGACTGATCTCTGCCAATTTTCCCTGAATCTGAGCATTGGCAATGTGCTTGCAATTCCATGTCAGTAAGTAATCCATTCCATGAACGGTCGCCGCTGCGATGTGAACAGCATCAACATCAGCTTTTGAGGGAAGGTTACTGCGTCCCAGGAATTGTTCTGCTAAATCAAGTACGGACTGGTTCAGTTCTAGTAACGGAAGATCACGGAGGATCTCTAGTCGTCGAGATGCCATTTCAGCGTCTCCTTGGGATACTTCTTTTAGAACGGCTTGGGATGTGTAGAGGTTAAAGATACCACGGCGCATGTCCCACCACTCTCGCGTTACTTCGGTGTTTGCAACTAGGATAAGATTCCTGCTCGGTCGAGCCGTGAGGTAGCCTAAGATGCTGGTTTCGATGTAGACAGTTTCACTCATGCACGACCGTTCGGAAGCTCCTTGATTTCAACTCACACCATTGATTGTCGTTGAGATGTCGGTTCCTTTTTTTAACCTATACAACCACGCATCTTTCTCGAAGGCTATGTTAGACCGCAATACTCAATTATTAACATCTTTCGTATCAACTGCTGTAAGAGTTACACTACGTCGTCCTTGATGCAATCCACGGTTAGCTCGAATTGACCAGTAACCTCTCAAATATTGAAGTCTTTGACTATGTCCATATAGTGATTCTCCGCCTTCAGGAATCCGTACGTCAAATCTTACGCTGAAACAATGTAGATAATTTGGTGGCTGATTTTCTGGTAACCCTCTACAACTGGTGTACAGGATGAACCAGTCATCTTCATAGCTAACCGCTTTTTGCCCCTCAGCAAAAGCCTCGAAATAGACATCTAAGTAAACAATCTGAGCATCATGGTTAGAAATGAAGTCGGTGAAATCTTTTCCAAGTTGGAGATTCCCAATTTCTCCAGAGAAATTGGGAATCTGAGGCTTTGAAGGAGCTTGTATAGTTGTAGAGTTATCGAAGGTGACTCGAACATCACCCTTAGAAGCATTGATATTCGGACTGTTGTTACCTCCAGTCTTTTGTTGGATGCTAGAGTTAGATAATAAGGTATACGCAAGTGATGCGAATCCTGCTAATCCTGCAAGAACACCTACAGCTACAACAACAGGATGATCTCCCCAGTTTTTCCACGCCATACTATACGCTTCCGTAATAGCTATTTAAGGATAGTTTCTTTTCATGGCTTGATGATCTAGACTTCTGACAATGCGAGTGGTTATTAGAAATAACTATACCCTGCGAGTAATCCTGTCGTCTACTTCGCTTCACCAAAGGATAAAGCGGTCTAACTTGTATTTAGACGGATCTAGACTGCCTCCTTCTGTCCATCTCCTCTGAATTGGAATCTTAGACAGACCCACATCTGCATAACACTCCGAATTAGGACGTTAGCTGGATTGATCGTCTGTATATCTCCCCAAAAGGATGCTAGACAGACGAAGATCTGTTTAGCACCCTTATACAGTAGGTAATATAGCGAGCTGTCCACATAATATCCTCGAAGATGAAGAGCACTCTTGTCCCTTCTGCAAAACTCTAGTATTAATCTCTAAGCGAGATTTGATGTTGAGTTCCTTTATTCTCAGATGTTGGCTTATTTATTGTTGGAAAGCTGCCCCAACCTGCGCGATCGCATAGTTAACACGATCGCACTTAACCCAAAACTTTGTATGCGGAGACTGTCATAGCGTAATTAACTTGCGCGATCGCATTCCTTAGGAATGTTTCGATTACATCGACTTGCGCTTTGGCATTCCTAAGGAACGCTTCGATTACATCGACTTACGGTATGTCTACATCAACTTACGCTTTGGCATTCCTAAGGAACGCTTCGGCTACATCGACTTGCGGTATGGCTACATCGACTTGCGCCTTGGCATTCCTAAGGAACGCTTCGGCTACATCGACTTGCGCCTTGGCATTCCTAAGGAATGCTTCGGCTACATCGACTTGCGCCTTGGCATTCCCGACTAACGAGCGATCGCCATAAACCAATCTGTTCTGAACAAAGGATCGACTCTCGCTATCAATCCCGCTGTGTTTTCCGACTAAGATGACTCTCTCATGCTCAGGAAGCAACCCCGACAACCCATTGGTCTCGCCATCAACCGCCATCTAAAGTTGCGCTCAACAACCTTAAACAGCGAACCCACCAAGCTGATATGAGCAGTGGAGGAGGCTGAGGATGCATCTTATCACTCCTCCGTTTCTGATGCCCTTCTCCTACGGGAGAAGGGCATCAGAAACGGTCTGCGACTCACTTTGTGAGGAAGGCAGAAGGCTCAAACGTAGTCCGAGCCATGTGCAGTTTTATCTAATTCACACTCCTTAACCGGCACTGACGGCTAACTTCTCCTCCTCATCTTTCGAGAGCACGCGACCTTCATCTTCAAATCCGGTAATTTGATTGAAGTTGAGATAGCGGTAGAGATCTGCCGCGAACGGATCGATCTTGTGCTTCACAATGTTCATGTATTCCTCAACCGTAGGCATCTTGCCCAAGAGCGCGCAGACCGCCGCTAGTTCCGCAGAGCCAAGATACACTTGAGCGCCATTGCCTAAGCGGTTGTTGAAGTTGCGCGTCGAAGTGGAGAACACCGTCGAACCGTCGGCAACGCGGGCTTGGTTGCCCATACAGAGCGAACATCCCGGCATCTCGGTTCTCGCTCCAGCCGCCGCAAAGACCCCATACACGCCTTCTTCTCGAAGCTGTTGTTCATCCATCCGAGTTGGCGGTGCAACCCACAGCCGCACCTTCACCGTGCCTGCCCCTTCGAGAATCTTGGCAGCCGCTCGGTAATGCCCAATGTTCGTCATGCACGAGCCAATGAAGACTTCCTCAATCGAATCGCCTGCACATTCGGACATCAGTTTAATGTTGTCCGGATCGTTTGGAGCCGCGACGAGCGGTTCTGTGATTTGATCCAAGTCCACTTCGATGATGTCTGCATACTCTGCATCGGGATCCGCTTGCAGCAGGTGAGGATTGGCTAACCAGTCTTCCATTTTGCGAACGCGGCGTAGAATCGTGCGCGCATCGCCATACCCACGCGCCACCATGTTTTTGAGCAAAGCCACGTTCGATCGCAGGTATTCCGAAACCGTGTCAACGCTAAGCGCGATCGTACATCCAGCAGCAGAACGTTCTGCGGTCGCATCCGTTAGCTCAAACGCCTGCTCCAGCTTGAGATCAGGCAGTCCTTCCATCTCAATAATTTTGCCAGAATAAACGTTTTTCTTGTTTTCCTTGGCCACGTTTAGCTTCCCGTTCTGCATTGCAACATAGGGAATTGCATTCACAATGTCGCGCAGGGTCACGCCCGGTTGCAACTTGCCCTTAAAGCGCACCAAAACCGATTCAGGCATATCTAACGGCATGGCTCCTAGCGCCGCCGCAAATGCGACCAAACCAGATCCGGCAGGAAACGAAATTCCAAGTGGGAACCGAGTGTGCGAGTCGCCTCCGGTTCCAACCGTATCCGGCAGCAGCATCCGGTTCAGCCACGAGTGAATGATGCCATCGCCGGGACGCAGCGAGACACCACCCCGAGAATTAATAAAATCGGGTAAATCGTGATGCGTTTTAATGTCAACAGGTTTGGGGTAGGCAGCGGTATGACAGAAGCTCTGCATCACCAGATCAGCGCTGAATCCAAGACACGCTAACTCTTTTAGCTCATCGCGGGTCATCGGCCCTGTCGTATCTTGAGATCCTACGGTGGTCATGACAGGTTCGCACGAGGTTCCAGGACGCACACCCGGAAGACCACAAGCTTTGCCAACCATTTTTTGAGCCAGGGTGAACCCTTTACCCGTGTCTTGGGGCAGTTGAGGACGAACAAACAACTCGCTCGGCGCAAGCCCTAACGCGATGCGAGTTTTGTCAGTCAAGGTGCGACCAATCAACAGCGGAATCCGTCCACCGGCTTGCACTTCATTCAAGATGGTGTCCGGCTTCAGCGTAAACGTTGAAACGACCTCGCCCGCTTCGTTTGTGATCTCACCTTTGTAGGGATAGATCGTGATGACGTCGCCAGTATGCAGTTGCGTCACATCACATTCGATCGGCAATGCTCCCGAATCTTCGGCAGTGTTAAAGAAAATCGGCGCGATTTTGCCGCCCAAAATATAGCCGCCCGATCGCTTATTGGGCACAAACGGAATATCATCGCCCACGTGCCACAGCACCGAGTTAATGGCAGACTTGCGAGACGATCCAGTTCCCACCACATCGCCCGCATAGGCAACCGGATGCCCTTTTTGCTTCAGCTCTGCGATCGTGTCTAGCGATCCTGGCTGACGGGTTTCTAGCATGGCCAAGGCATGCAGCGGAATGTCAGGGCGGGTAGTTGCTTGAGTTGCGGGAGACAGATCATCGGTGTTCGTTTCTCCTGGCACTTTAAACACCGTTACCGTAATCGCCTCTGGCAGTTGAGGACGGTGAGTAAACCACTCTGCATTTGCCCAAGAATCCATCACTTGCTTGGCAAAGGCATTACCGCTGCTGGCTAGTTCTTCAACATCATGAAAGGCGTCATAGACTAACAGGGTTTTGCTAAGGGCAGCCGCCGCCGTTGCTGCAATGTCTGCATCCGAATCTTTCAGCAGTTCGATCAACGAATGCACGTTGTAGCCGCCCATCATCGTACCGAGCAGTTGAACGGCCTCTTGGCGCGAGACGAGCGGGCTGCTCACTTCACCTTTGGCAACGGCGCTCAAAAATCCTGCTTTGACGTAGGCCGCTTGATCGACTCCGGGCGGAATGCGATCGCGCAGTAAGCTGAGCAAAAACTCTCCTTCACCCGCTGGCGGATGCTTCAGGAGTTCGCATAAGTCAGAGGTTTGTTGAGCGCTCAAAGGCAAAGGAGGAATGCCCAGAGCAGAACGTTCGGCAGCGTGTTGACGGTAGGATTCAAGCATGATGGAGTTCTTACTTGTAGGTTCAATTGGCATTCTAAAGATTGTGCGGCTTCAAGCAGGGCAGTTTCAACTATATGGTCAATTTATGTTGACATCTCAGTATGTTGGCATCTTAGACAGTTTGAATTTTCTGCCGAAATTCTAGAGCGGCGTTAAGCGGATATCTGCGTTTAGCGCTGTGCGCAACTGCGAAGCAACCGCCCACCGTTCTAATAGATCAAGATCCACATTGGGCAGAGTCTCACTTCTTTCAATTTGTTCGTATCCAGTTTCGCGCAAATGATGGACCTCGAAGTAATCCGTCTTGAAGAACTAGGCTGCCTGAATCTGTAATCGTCAATAAACTTCTAATTTGTCAACACTACTAGTTCTATCGTAAGCGATCGCTCTGTCACTAGAGGGTGGCATGCACGTTTCATTAAGCTAAAGGCATGACGAGCAAGGCTTGTGTCAGAATTTACCTATGCTGCCAATTCACTTAATTTAGATAGATCATTGCAACAACACAAACCGCTCTGGATACTTTATCTGGATACTTTGGTAGCACAGATCTAACTCTCAGCTGATCAGTTGAATCATGCCGAGGCATCCCGAAACGTATCTCGAAACGTATCTGTAGTTAAGCCTTGGTAGTTAAGCCTTAATAGTTGGAGATTCTAACAATGGGCGCTTTACAAGCATCGTCAAAAATTGCGGTTGTTGGGGCGGGAGTGGGAGGTCTATCAACCGCGATCGCGCTAGTGCAGCAGGGATTTGAGGTGCAAGTCTATGAACGAGCACAAGCCCTGCGTCCAGTCGGTGCCGGGTTAACGCTCTCTCCCAATGGGTTAAATAGCCTTGCGGCTATCCATCCAGAAATGGTTGAGACTCTAAAACAGGCAGGTAGCCACACCCGGATTGCTCATCTGAAGAAAAGCACAGGAGAACTGATCCTGTCTCAACCGGTTCGATTAGCTCAACAATTTGGGCAACCCATGCTGAATATCCGCTGGTCACGGCTGCAAGAGATTTTGGCCCAGGTTTTACCCACTGATATCATCCATCTGAATCATTGCTGTACTGGATTCAAGCAATCTGATACAGCAGTGGTTGTCCACTTCAGGAACCAGAAGTCTATTGAGGCAGATCTGCTCATTGGTGCAGATGGCATCAATTCTATGGTCAGACAAACGTTGCTCCGGGATGGCTCACCTCGGTACAGGGGGCGGCTCTCTTGGCGAGCAGTCGTGCCCTATCCCTCTAAGCTACTGCCACCGGATGAAGTCACCATCGTCACAGCACCGGATGGGAAGAATTGTTTGTGGGTAGATGCTGGAGAAGGGTATCTCTTTTGGAGTGTAATGGCATTAGAGCACGATGGTTCCCTTTCTCTCGATCCCCAATCCACCAAGCTGCGCGTTTTAGAAATAGTGTCTGGTTGGGCAGAACCTGTACCCACGATTATCGGCAATACACCAGCTCACCTAATTATGGAACGGCCGATTTTCGATCGCCCACCTGTGAAATCTTGGAGTCAAGGTCGAGTTACGCTTTTAGGTGATGCGGCTCATCCCGTTGTCCCCTCCATTGGGCAAGGTGCAAATATGGCATTTGAAGATGCCTGTGAACTGATTTACTGTCTGTCTCAATGCTCCACCCTTGAAGCTGCATTTGACGCCTATGAAACCCAACGCATTCCTCGTACTGAGGTAATTTATGCTCGTAGTGCTTATCAGGGCGATCGCGCTTACCAACCCGATAGTGAAACTGCTTTACGGGAGCTGATAAACCCCTCACAATGGCGTCAGGAAGAGTTTGATAACTGGCTATATAGCTACAAACCAGTTCTGTCGAAGAACTGATGGGCCGCATCAAGATTCAATTGTGCAAAGATTCAATTGTGCAAAGAGATCGAGGCCAATTTGTCAGCTTGACAGCGGATTAGAAGCGAATTAGGAAGCGGAGGTTGCGCATAAGAATGTTGAGGTTGATGCGCGACCTCCGCTTCCCATCCATTGCGACACTTCAATTAAGGTCGGTCCATCACCTTTATAAAACCTTTTGCAACCATCATGTCTTTGTTCGGGAAATATTTCACTTTTGTATGCGTAATTACCTTATCCCCATCACCAAATACATTAACGAAAGCAAGAGGGTCGTCGCCGATCGCAACAGCCTTACCACGTCCCTTTCCCATAAAACCGCCATTCCCTAACTCACGAATTGTAGTAGTTGTATCAGTTAGGGCCAAGGTTGGATCGCCTGTAGCCAATGCATCGGCTGTTACACCTACAAGGATTCCACCCGAAACTGTATTGGGTTCTGAAATACTTTCTAAGTAACTCAAATCATTGATCAGCATAAGAATGAATCTCACAGATGCAAGTTATAACTAACATCCAAGCATCTTTTTTGTAAGACCAGTTGCCAAATTGGCCCATTTTGCTCAAAATTGCCGAATTAATCAAAATTGCCGAATTAATCAAAATTGCCGAATTAATCAAATGGGAGTTGCTGAGCAATCCTGCTTGAAACTTAGAATTTTGTCATGTGTGGAGAAAAGCGTTCATTCAATCTGGAACTTTACCCACCACTACAATTAGCAACGTAGGTCGATCGGTGCAGCCTCAAGCCTGCATATTTCCTCTGCCCTTTCCTAAAAGGCACTACCGAGAAAAGAACCAATCCTGCTAGGCAGAAGAAACAAGATTGATGGTAAAACAATGGGCGTTGCTGAATGAGAAGATGAATTAGCATGGAATCGGCACATCTCGAAA